>JAKVOU010000001.1:3000000-3300000 GCA_022482625.1 Spirochaetia bacterium
TTGCTCAATCCTGCGTATTCCTGTCTGTATGCATAATGTTCCACAGGAGGATATCTTCCGTCCTGCCTGTTGGAATGCCTTTGGTATGGACAAGGAAGGCCAGGATTACAGGGCCTGTCTGAATTATGGACCTTTATATAAATAAATAAGAATATATCGATTGAATAAAACTGACGGAATCATATACAATGTGATTCCGTCAGTTGTTTTTTAGTTCTGGATGCCACTGTGCGTCGTTCGGGCGCAAAGGATGGCTTGCCACATGGGAAGCCTGAGGCTTAGAATAAGCCGAGAAAATTAGTATCAGAACTTGCTGTACAGCATGTCGAATTTGGTCTATCATTTTGTGGAAAGTGTCGGAAAGCATGCGAGCAAGAAGTGGTAGTGGAGCATGTAAAGAATCAGAGTAAGCAGAAGAATGACTATAGGTAATTGTATCCCAAACTTAGAAGTGAAAAATCTGATATCTTTGTAAGGGATTCCTCTATCTTGATTTTCATATTCCGTAGAATATTTAAGATGAAGGCAAAGAGCTTTAGACAATTTTTCCCCCAAAAAAGGGGCTGAGCGACATTACCGAGTTCAGCATCACCGCAAGGAAGGTATATCTCTTTCCCGTAGTGAACTGTAATGACGATATGGCAGTCTCATGGACATTGGGGCCAAGGCTTAATGCCCAGTTGGTAAATACGATGCTGGACGAGGTGACGGCTACCCTGCGGGAAGACGAGCATCCGGTAATCCATACGGACAGGGGCTGCCATTATCGCTGTTTTGAATGGATTTGGTGGATAATGGAATAGGCAGAACTGGTATGCTCGATGTCAAGGAAAGGCTGTGCCCCTGTCATACAGCAGGTGGAATCTGTTCACCCTGCCCGACCATGCTGCCAAAAAGAATTCCCAAAAACTAGTCTATCTATCTAATTTGATGCTTACAGTCGAAGCGGATACTCGCAAGGCAGCAGGGGCAGTGCCCATTGGTCATAGCCTATGCGGACAGGGCAAGGAAAAAGATCAGTACATGATCCAGCCATCTTCGACTAAACTATGAGACTGAAACAGACTCTCGCTTGTAGACTGAAAGGGCTTTCGACGAACCATTGACCTGTAGGTATCCAATCCACGTATATCAGAATGGCCAAGTGTCGAAAAGACTGTAGCCTTTTCCTTATCCACGTCCATGACATCTGCAGAAATGGCTTAGCCGATGAAAAAGGAGTAAAGGGTGTTGCAATAGTGCTTGACAGAATATATAGTCTAGACAATTTTATAATAATTATATAATATATTTTGTAATTTTGATTATATATTTTTTTAAAATCAAATACTAATTGACATGATTAGAATCAATGTTATAATTATAATCAAAAATTAGGAGGGAAATATGAAAAAAATATTTTCATTATTATTATGTATTGTTTTGTCAACATGTTTGTTTGCAAATGGTTCGCATGAAGATGAGGCTGATTTGCAAATTTCTCAAACAGATGCCGGTGCCATTTGGCCACAAAAAACTACGACGATTATTGTACCTGCACAAGCAGGAAGTTCTTTGGATTTAAATGCTAGGGTTATGGCTGAATATCTTCAAAGAACGACTGGAAATGCATTTGTTATTCAAAATGATGTAACAGGTAATGGTACCGTCGCGTATGAGAATGTACGAAATGCTGCAAAGAATGGAACAACATTGCTTTATACGCAAAATTTATTTTTACAATATCATGGAGGTGTATACAGTCAGAATCCATGGGATGCTTTTGATGTTGTAGGAATTGGTCAAAATCTTTCCGAAATGTATATTTTGGTTGCAAAGAATGGACGGAAAGAGTTTTCAAATTGGAATGAGCTTGTTGCATATGCAAAAGCTAATCCTGGGAAATTAGTTGCAGGTATCCAAAATGGTGGTATGGCTCATCTATTGACTGTACTTTTGGAAAAGGATGCTGGAATCCAATTTAAATTGGTAGAGGCTGGTTCATCTGCAGATAAAATTAGTGGTATTCTTGGCGGGTATATTGATGTTGCATTTGTTGCAACTGCAACAGGAGCTGATTATGTAAAATCTGGTGATCTCCTTGCATTTATGACAACAACATCAAAAAGAAGTGCTTATAATGATACTTGGCCTACTTCATCGGAACTTGGTTATAAGGATATTGTTAATCTAGCTGCTACGGGCATATTTGTACCAAAAGGAACTGATCCAAAAATTATTGCAGCAATTAGCAATGCTATAAGTGGAATGGCCTCTGATACAAAAGTTATTGAATCTGATACTAAATTGCATAGTATTTATACTCATTATTCTCCTGAAGAAGCTACGAAACTTTTGCAAGATTATGATATTGCTTTGACTGCTGCTTATAAGATGATTGGTAGGTAAGTGAGAAAGGAGTGAGGTGTAACTATGGATAAGAAAAACCTATCATCCTACAAAGACCGTATTTGTGGAATTATCATGCTGATTTTAGGGATAGTAGTAGTAATCGCGACAATGGTATTGCCTGACTCAAACTTAGAGGGTGATCCTGGCCCAAAATATTTTCCTTTATTTAGTGCGATACTTATTATCGGAAGTAGCCTTGCTCTGATTTTAAAAAAAACTGATGAAGCTGCAAAACCATTTTTAAACAAAACCCAATGGAAAAGGCTTGCTGTTATGTTCTGTGTTATTGCTGGGTATGCATTTGTTATGTGGTTGCTTGGTTATGTTATTTCAACAATTATCACTCTTTATTATGTAAATTATTTGTTTTGTGAACGCGAGGGAGTAAATACAAAATCATCAGCATATCGTATTAAAACTGCAGTTTATTCTATTACAATTACAGTAATTATTTATTTTGTATTTCATAAAGGACTGCAGATGATTCTTCCACAGGGATTACTTTTTAAATAGGAGATGAGAATGAGTAGCATTGTTGGGCAGATTTTTGTTAACCTGCTAAATCCCATTTGTTTTTTTTTGGTGCTTGTAGGTGGAGTCCTCGGCACTGTCCTTGGTGCTATACCTGGCCTTTCCGGTGGACTTGCTATAGCTGTTTTTTTGCCAGCAACTTTTTTTATGAAAGCCGAACTGTCGATTCCCTTTTTGATGGCTATTTACGTTGGTAGTATGTCAGGAAGTTATATAGGAGCTATTTTACTTGGAATTCCAGGAACTCCTTCTTCAATTGCAACTGTATATGACGGTTACCAGTTTACAAAAAAGGGAGATGCTGTACATGCTTTGTCCGTAGTTACTGTGTGTAATTTTCTTGGAACAATTCCGTCAATTCTAATAGCAATGTTCTTTAGTCCGTTGCTTGCGAAATGGGCTTTGAAGCTTGGTCCTTGGGAGTTTTTCTCCCTTAGCTTTTGTGCTGTTATGATGGTTATTTCTTTGTCAAAGGGGAATATTACCAAGGGATTGCTTTCAGCAGGAATTGCTTTTCTTGTTTCGTCAGTTGGTACTGCACCACTTTGTGGTACACAACGTTTTACCTTTGGTAGTTATTATCTGTCCAGTGGTTTTAGCATTACATCGGTTATGCTTGGTTTATTTGCAGGAATTACTATTTTAATGGAATATGCTAAACAAGGTGAAGTTGCAAAAGTTAAACAAAAGGTTGGACACTTTAAATATTATAAAAGGGATTTTGTTCATAATAGGAAAAATATGTTTCGGTCTTTTTTGATTGGACTATGGGTAGGATTTCTTCCAGGGTTGGGTGGATCTGTGTCAAACCAAATGGCCTATGCAATGGAAAAAAATGCCTCCAAAACCCCCGATCAGTTTGGGAAAGGTTGTATTGATGGGTGTATTGCTTCTGAAACAGCTAATAATGCTTCCCTTGGTGGAGCTTTAATCCCTTTCCTTGCTTTAGGGATTCCTGGTGATATGGTAACTTCATTGTTGTTGGGAGCCTTGACGATTCAAGGGGTTCAAGCTGGACCCTTGGTGTTTAGAAATTCGCCGAAGGTTGTTTATTTGATTTTTGGTGCTTGTCTTATGACTGCTATTTTTGTATTTTTGTTTGAAATCATTGGTATGCCGATTTTTCCTAAAATTCTTAGTCTTTCGTCACATGTTTTGTATCCTGCAATTTTAGTTGTTGCTATTTGTGGGGCATACACAAGTAGCAGTAATATATTTGCAGTTGTTATGGTTTTGGTTTTTACTGCATTAGGTTTGTTTATGGCATTTCTTGAGTTACCTGTTGGCCCCTTTATGTTGGCCTATGTACTTTCCAATGTGTTGGAAACAAATTTTAGAAAGGGTATCAGTTATGCAGGGAATGGTGCATGGTCCTTTTTTACACGTCCCATTTCATGTATTCTTTTATTGATTGCTATTGGTTCCGTTGTTTATCCATGTTTAAAGGGAATTGTTTTGAAAAAGAAGGTTTCGGTATGAAAACTTTAATTGAAGGTGCGACTATTGTCACTTGTATGGGAAAAACTATCAAGGATGGCTGTATTCTTTTTAGCGATAGGATTCTTGGAATAGGAAAAACCAGAGATGAAGTTGGAAATGTGGAAGATGCAAGAGTCATAAACGGGGAAGGGAAAACCATTATTCCTGGTCTAATTGATTGTCATGTCCATTTGGGGATGGATTTAGAAAATGATGCATCAGATACAACTATAGGCGCTGTAGTGTTGTCTGAAGCACAAGAATGCTCAACATACGGAATTACAACTGTAAGAAATATGGGAACGAAGCATAATGCCGATATTGCCGTTAGGGATATTATTAACAGTACTTATTGCAAAGGTGTGCGAATTGTTGCTAGTGGACAGCCGATTACAATTACAGGAGGACATGGCTCTTCGATGAGTTATATTGCTGATTCGGTTGATGAAGCAAGAAAAGCAGCCAGGACAGTTATCGGTAATGGTGCTGATGTCATCAAGATGATTGCGACAGGAGGGATGGGTACAAAAGGTTCAAATCCTTATGCGGTACAACTTTCTGAGGAGCAAATGAGAGTTATCTGTGAAGAGGCTCGCAGAGCGGGTATCCTGACGGGAGCCCACTGTACAGCTCTTGATGGAGCAAAAAATGCTATAAAGGCTGGTGTCAGAAGTGTTGAGCATGTGCAAATGAATGAAGAAATTGCCCGTATGATGAGAACAAACGGTACCTATTATTGTCCAACAATTGTAACAAGGTATAATATCTTGCATCTTTTGGATCCGTCTTTGCAATGGTTGAAACAAAAGGCTCGCCCTACTGATTTAGATGGGAAAAAACGTGCTATCCAGCTTTGTCATAAATATGGTATTCCTGTTTGTGCTTCGACTGATTCAATGAATAGTTCAAAGGCGGAACATGCAGTAACAAAACTAGGAGTGAGTCTTGCAACAGAACTGCATATTTATGTTGAATTTGGTATGACGAATGAAGAAGCCTTGCTTACAGCAACAAAAACAGCTTCAGAAATGTTGTGTATTGGCAATCAAGTAGGGACCCTTGAAGTAGATAAATGTGCTGATTTGGTTCTTTTGGATGGAAATCCATTGGATTGTATTGATAATGTTTCCAGAGTGGTAAAAACATATCAAAGAGGTAAACTTTCATTTTCAGCATGAAATTATTTATAAAGTAATTATTTACTTTAGTTTGAAGCTTTGTACAATTATAAAAAAGCATTAATTAAAATTTTACCATGTGGCAATTTTTATTTTAGGTATTATTTCTCTATAAGCTTCATTGCTAATAAGTAGGGGCAATTTCGAGAATAGTAATATTATATTTTGTTGATTGCTACCTGATAAATTTGAATGAATATAATATAAGTTTTAGTTTTGCGAGAAAAAGTAAAGGATGTAATAATGTTCAATACTCCAAAAGTAACTGATATGAAGGTAATTCCCGTTGCTGGATGTGACAGTATGCTACTGTCTCTCAGTGGGGCACATTATCCATATTTTACAAGAAACATCGTAATTTTGACTGATGACAGCGGTCATACCGGAATCGGCGAAGTACACGGTGGAAAGAGAATTACCCAAAGTCTTCAGGCCTGTGTGCCTGAAGTGGTTGGCAAACCGATCGGAGCCTATAGGAATATCATCAGCAAGCTGCGAAGGATACACGACTGTGGTTGCAAGGACAGCGATGGATTGCAGAATTTGGATTTGTGCAAACTTGCTGATGTCGTACACTTTGAAACAGCTATTGAATGTGCTCTCTTGGACTTGATGGGGCAGTTCATGGATGTTCCCGTATGTGAACTTCTGGGTGATGGCAAACAAAGAGATGATGTAGTCGTATTGGGATATCTTTTCTATCAGGCAGATTCCAAGAAAACTGATTTGCCATATATCCATGAGAAAAAATGCGGAAATCCTTGGTTTGATGTCAGAAGAAATACGTATATGACCAGTGACTCGATAGTAGAACAAGCCCAGGCCTTGCAAGAATACTATGGTTTCAAGGATTTTAAGCTGAAGGGTGGAGTTTTTTCTGGTGAAGAAGAAATGGAAGCTGTCGAAAAATTGGCCAAGACTTTTCCCGATGCAAGAATCAATATCGATCCCAATGGGGCTTGGAAGCTGGAACAGGCAATTGATCTCTGTAAGGGCAGTTCGCTTACCTATGCTGAAGATCCCTGCGGTACTGAATGCGGCTATTCAGGCAGAGAAACAATGGCAGAATTCAAGGAAGCGACAGGAATTCCGACGGCTACCAATATGATTGCTACGGATTGGAGACAATTCAAGCATGCAATTGTAGAAAAGTCAGTTGATATCGTACTTGCAGATCCTCATTTCTGGCTGATGTCCGGTTCTGTCAGGATTGCACAGGTTCTGAACGATTGGAAGCTTACCTGGGGATGCCATTCCAACAATCATTTTGATGTTTCCTTGGCAATATTTGCCCAGTGTGCCGCTGCCTGTCCTGGTAACATTACAGCTATGGATACACACTGGATTTGGCAGGATGGACAGTACCTGACTAAAAATCCGTATCAGATAAAAGAAGGTAAGATCCATATTCCTGATGCTCCTGGTCTTGGACTTGATATAGACATGGATGCAATCATGAAGGCGAATGAACTGTATGAAAGTCTGTCATTTGCAGATCGGAATGATGCCTTGGGTATGCAATATCTTATACCTGGTTGGAAATTTGATTCCAAGCTGCCTTGCCTCGTGCGATAAGGATATATCCTTTTTGGCCTGACAAACAATTTTTTTGATTGGTTGGTGAGATAAGGGCAAGTGTATTGGTTTTTTATAAAATATAATAGAATTATAAATATATGATTTTTTATATTATTATATAAAGTATTAAGATAATAAACTGGAAATTAACTTGATAATTCAAAATAAATTTTAAGTTGTTACCCAGTATGTATTGGTTGTGACTGAAGGAAGGAGTGCAGGATGTCACCAAAAGTTATTGATATGCAGGTTTATCCCGTTGCGGGGCACGATTCAATGTTGTTGAATCTCAGTGGTGCCCATGGCCCATTCTTTACCCGTAATGTGGTGATTCTGACAGATGATGCCGGACACACCGGAGTAGGTGAGGTTCCTGGTGGACAAAAAATCACGAAAGCTTTGGAAGAAGCCAAGAGCCTTATCGTTGGGTCGGCAATCGGTGACTATAAGAATACGCTGCTGAAGGTCAAGGACTCAATTCAGAGTGAGAATGATGTAAGGGGTGACCAGACCTATGACCTTCGTACCGGAGTACATGTACTTACGGCAGTGGAAGCTCCCTTGCTGGATTTGCTGGGCCAGTATCTTGGTGTACCTGTAGCATCCCTTTTAGGTGATGGCATGGTAAGAAGAAAGGTAAAAGTACTTGGCTACCTCTTTTTTGTAGGGGACAGGAACAAGACTGATCTTCCATATTGCAATGAACAGGACAGCGATGTCGAATGGTATAGGCTTCGAAGGGAAGAAGCCATGACTCCTGAGAAAATCGTGGCACTGGCGAAAGCAAGCAAGAGTCTCTATGGGTTCAAGGATTTCAAGCTCAAGGGTGGTGTCCTCAAAGGTGAGGAAGAGATGGAATGCATCATTGCCCTGAAGAAGGAATTTCCTGATGCACGTATTACTCTTGATCCGAATGGTGGTTGGTTACTTAAGGATGCCATAAGGCTCTGCAAGGATAAACATGGAATTCTTACGTATTGCGAAGATCCCTGTGGTGCTGAGGAAGGATATTCCGGACGTGAAATCATGGCTGAATTCCGCAGGGCAACAGGATTGCCTACGGCAACGAACATGATTGATACCGATTGGAGACAGATGCAGCATGCCATAGCGCAGAATGCAGTGGATATTCCTTTGGCAGATCCGCATTTCTGGACTATGGAAGGTTCTGTAAGGGTTGCTCAGCTCTGCAATGATTTTGGGCTTACCTGGGGCTGCCATTCAAATAATCATTTTGATATTTCCTTGGCGATGATTGCCCATTGTGGATCTGCGGCTCCTGGGAATCCGACTGCATTGGATACCCATTGGATCTGGCAGGAAGGCGAGGAAAGACTTACCAAAGAACCTCCTCGGATTGAAAATGGTTGTCTGACGATTACCGACAAACCGGGACTTGGAATTGACGTTGATATGGATAGGATTATTGCAGCAAACGACCTTTATAAGAAACATTGCCTTGGGGCAAGAAATGATGCTGCAGCAATGCAATATCTGGTACCAGGATGGAAATTTAATGCAAAGCGTCCATGCTTGGTACGTTGAAAATTGTGGATATGTTATGATAGACATTTTTTAAAACTAATATTGCTAATAGAACCGAATATAGACCTTTGTATGACATGCTGAATGAAAAAAATGGGTTTTAATCATTATGAATTTCTAGGTTAAGACTTGAAATTATTGTGGTATGTATAGAAATTTTAAAAGAAACAAAACGTTTCTGACTTAATTTATGAAAGTGATATTAATATCAGTATAGTAATATTATTTTATAAATATGGATTATTTTTATTTTGTTATAGTCAGTTGTAATAAGGGCTATAGTTTTTGTTTCAGAAGGTAATGAATTATGCTAATATACAAGCCCCAGCAAATAATCAAAATCGCATCCACGGATAATGTTGCCATTGCAATCAGGCAAATAAAAAAAGGTACGCAATTATCTCCCGACTTAATTGCGACCGAAAATATTCCACAAGGACATAAAATTGCCTTATACAATCTCAAAAAGGGTGATAAAATTTTTCGTTATGGAGTTGAATTAGGACATTTGCTTGTCGATACATCGAAAGGTAGTTGGATAAATGAAAAAATGCTATCACTACCAGCAGCTCCACAACTAAAAAATCTTGATTTAACTTGTCAGTTGACTCCGCCAAAATTCATTCCTCCACGTATGACATTTCAAGGATATGAAGTCCCGGGAAGCCCTTATGCAGGTACACGTAACATCCTTGGCATTACAACTACGGTCCAGTGTGTTGCAGGAGTACTCAGAGTTGCAGTTGAAAAAATGAAACGGGAACTATTACCCAAATATTCCAATGTTGATGATATTGTTTCGCTTGAGCATCCATATGGATGTGGAGTCGCAATCAATGCAAAAGATGCAGATATTCCAATACGTGCAATCAAGAATCTTGCTAAAAACCCTAATTTTGGCGGAGAGCTCATGGTAGTTGGCCTAGGATGTGAAAAGTTAACTGTGGACAAATTACTTGATTCCGAAGATAACAATAGTGATAACGTTATCATGCTACAGGATTGCAAGGGATTCAATGCAATGATTGATGCATTAATGACTATGGCTGACAAAAAGTTAAGGAAACTCAATACAAGAAAAAGAACAACGCTACCGCTTTCTGCTTTATGTATTGGTCTTCAATGCGGAGGAAGTGACGCATTCAGTGGAATAACTGCAAATCCATCTGCCGGATATGCAAGTGATCTTTTGGTAAGCGGAGGAGCTACAGTTTTATTCAGTGAAGTAACAGAAGTACGAGACGGCGTGGATAAAATCGCTCATCGTTGTGTAGATACTGGTACAGTAAAAAAACTTGCTCAACAGATGGCTTGGTATGACAATTACTTAGAAAAGGGGAATGTCGATCGTAATGCAAATCCTACTCCAGGTAATAAACAAGGCGGCCTATGTAATATTGTGGAAAAGGCAATGGGTTCTATAGCAAAAAGTGGTACTAGCCCTATTGTAGAAGTGCTTGCTCCTGGCGAGCTTCCCTCCAAACATGGAATGATTTTTGCAGCAACTCCAGCCAGTGATTTTGTTTGTGGCCCTATGCAATTAGCAAGTGGTATCACTTTACAAGTTTTTATGACCGGACGAGGTACTCCTTATGGATTGGCAGTTGCTCCTGTCATCAAGGTTTGTTCCAGAACCGAACTAAAGAACATGTGGAATGATTTGATCGATGTAAACGCAGGTACTATTGCTACAGGAGAAAAAACCATCCAACAGGTAGGACTGGAATTATTTAATCTGATTTTGGATATTGCATCAGGACAAAAAAAACCGTGGGCAGAAAAATATAATCTGGCAAATAGTCTTTGTATTTTTAATCCTGCACCAATCACATAGAAATATAGGTTTTTAAAATTTTATTTAGTAATATAAATTCAAGTTTTTATTATTTTAAATATAATCTTAAATTATATATTTTTATTGACATATGATATTTTTTATAATATAACTATATTATAAATTGTTGAAAAATATTTTTTTGTAACTACTATAGAAATTTGTTTAATTATAACATTTTAATATTTAGGTAGATTAGTAGAATTCCATGGCAAGTTGAGGTGTTAATAACCTAAGCAACTATAATCTGATAGGAAAGTAGTTATCATGTTAAAAATGTAAGGAGATACAATTATGAAGATTGGATTCATTGGACTTGGTATCATGGGCAAACCCATGGTAAAGAACCTGCTGAAGGCAGGCTATGAAGTTGTCGTATATGACATCATAAAAGAAAATGTTGACCAGATGATTGCTGCCGGAGCTTCTTCCGGCAAGAGCGCCGCCGAGATAGCAGCCAGTTGTCCTGTAGTCATCACCATGTTGCCGAATTCACCTCATGTGAAGACCGTAGTCTTGGGCAAGGACGGCGTTCTGGAAGGTGCAAAGCCCGGCCTCAAGTATATTGACATGAGCTCCATTGCTCCTCTGGCAAGCCAGGAAGTTGGGAAGGCCTGTGCGGCAAAGGGCGTGCGCATGCTTGATGCTCCTGTTTCCGGCGGAGAGCCGAAGGCAATAGACGGGACCATGTCGATCATGGTCGGCGGTGACAAGGACCTGTTCGAGGAAGTCAAGCCGATCTTCGAGGTACTGGGCGGATCATACGTGCTCTGTGGCTCGATCGGGGCCGGCAATACGACAAAGCTTGCAAACCAGATGATCGTTGCAGGCAATATTGCAATCCTGGCCGAAGCCCTTACCTTGGCCAAGAAGGCTGGTGTTGATCCCCAGACTGTGTTCGAAGCCATCAGAGGTGGCCTTGCCGGTTCGACTGTGATGAATGCAAAGGCACCCATGATGATTGCAGGGGATTTCAAGCCTGGCTTCAAGATTGACCTGCACATCAAGGACCTGAACAATGCCATTGAGACCGGACATGGTATCGGTTCCCCCATGCCGCTGACCGTTGAGGTACAGGAGATGCTTGAGAACCTTCACTTTGAGGGCAAGGGCCAGCATGACCACAGCGGTTTGGCTGAGTACTATGCGAAAGTATCCGGTACAAAAATCGGCAAGTAAGGAATGAATACAATGGACACGGATTTCTTCAAAGGTATCATCGTACCGATCTTGACTCCAATGACTGATGACGAGCGTATTGATGCTGAAAGGTTGTGCAGGCAGGTAGACTTTGTTATTGATGGCGGAGTCTCCGGTATCCTGCTGTTTGGCAGCAACGGAGAATTCTACGTCATGGAGGAAAGCGAGATTGAGCAGTCTCTTGGACTCGTTGTAGAACATGTAGCGGGACGTGTACCCGTATACATGGGAATCGGAGCAATCAGGACGAGCAAATGCGTAAGGCTGGCAAAGATGGCGCAAGGGTATGGAGTGAATGGCATTTCTATCCTTCAGCCCATGTTCCTGAAGCCTTCTGAAGATGAGCTGCGAACACATTTTGCAACTATTGCTGAAGCCGTGTCTGACCTGCCTGTATTGCTGTATAACAATCCGGGCAGGACTGGTTACGGCATAAGCCAGGACTGCGTGGAATATCTGGCACATCACCAGGAAAACATCATAGGCATGAAGGACAGCAGCGGCAATCTGACAGAAACCATTGAGTTCATCCGCAGGAACCATGATGTGAATTTCAAGGTCATGTGCGGAAAAGACACTTTGATTTATTCAGGTCTTAGTGCTGGGTGTGTAGGAGCAGTTTGCAGTACCGCAAATTTTCTTCCCAAGCTTGTCTGTTCCATCTATGATAAGTTCACGGCTGGAGATTCAAAGGGCTCCTTGGAAGCCCAATGGAGATTGAATCCGATCCGTCTGCAGATGGATAAGAGCAGTTTCCCTGTTGCAACAAAGGACTATGCGAATCTTCTTGGTCTTGATGTGGGTGCACCTATATTGCCATGTAAGCCTTCTGATCAACAGCAGATGGATGGACTGAAACAGCAACTGAAGGAATCGGGTTATATTGATTGATTTTTCAGAATGAATAATTAATTTTTAAGGTTTTTATTTTGTATGTAGTCAAATGTATAATACATATCTCATAGGATGGAGGAAGTATGAAAAAAATATTGTTTGTGTTTTGTATCTTGCTAGGAAGTATGTCTCTTGTTTTTGCTAATGGGCAAGGGGAATCAAATGATTCTACTTGGGCAAAAAAAGTAGAAATCCAAGTACCTGCCCGTGCTGGGGGTGGAAGTGATGTCATAGCAAGGACACTAGGTACTGAAGTGGCAAAGGCATCCGGTCGAACATTTACTATTGTCAATGATACAGATGGCAATGGAGTAGTTGCGTTTGAAAAGACTCGAACAGCAAAGACTGACGGAAGTACTCTACTTGCATATCATACATCTATGTTGATTAAGATGGCAACAAATGTTTATAACCATTCATTAGATGATTTTACAGTGATTGGAGTTGCTCATCCGTTGGATCAAGCACCGGAGGTTTTTGTTGTAGGTGCCGATTCTCCTTATCAATCGTTAGATGATTTTGTAAAGGCTGCAAAAGCGGCACCTGATACTTTGCTTGTAGGTGTTGAAACAGGAGGGGTGTCTCATATTATAGGAGGTCTCTTTGACAATGCTGCTGGTATTACTCTCAAATTTGTCGAGGCAGGTAGTGATACTGAGAAACTGACTTCTTTGGTTGGAAAAAATATTGATGCTTGCATAGTCAATGTAAATCAAGCAAAACAATATGTACAATCGAACAAAGTCAGGGCCTTAGGGGTGATTTCACGAGATAGTGAGGGAGGAAAAAGTGAAGTACTTCCTGATGTACCCAGTTTTATTCAGCAGGGCTATAATGTTGATTTCTGTATTTTCGATCTTTTATTGGGTCCAAAAGACATGAATCTTGATCTGGTTGCATCCATCTATAATTATTATGCAAACGCGGCTACTTCTGATGCTGTCAATGCAGTACTGGAACCGGCAGGATTTGCAATGGAATTTTACGGGCAGGAAAAAGGTTTGCAGGTAATTGAGAAACAACAGAAGGAACTGAACGAAATAGTCAAGGATCTTGGATTGATGAAGAAGTAGGCTTTGCCATCTTTATCTTGGAGAAAGTGTAATATCTTTCTCCATGAAGGAAAATATATGAAAGTTAAACGTGATCAAATAACAGGTTCAATTTTAATATTGTTTGGAATCTGTGTGCTTGTATTAATACAGCAGTTTCAGAAAAATTTTTCATTGTCTTATCCAGGGCCTAAGTTTGTACCTGCATGCGCAGCCATTGGCTTTTTAATCTGTGGCAGTGGTATTTTCATTGAAAGTTCATTGAATAAGAAAGAAGAAAAAAAGTTTCTTGTGAAAGATGGCTGGATGAGAATGTTTGTAAGTGTATGTATCTTATGTTTATATGTCTTAGCAATGAAATATTTTGGCTATTTGGTATGTACACCTATATTCACTTATGCCATTGTAACATTATTCGCAAGAGAGAAAAAAACGACACTGATAGGGCGGATATTTTTTTCTCTTTCTGTTAGTTTTATCGTGTATGCTGTCTATGTGTTTGCCTTTGGCATGTCGTTGCCTGTAGGTCTTGTCTTTGACTAAAAAAGGAGTACTTTTATGGGTTCTTATTTGCCCTATATTCTATCACAACTACTACAACCATTTAATTTTAGTCTGCTGTTGATAGGAAATATTATTGGTTTGATTTTTGGGGCTATTCCAGGTCTTTCTGGGACACTTGCAGTTATTCTTTTCATGGCATTGACTTATACAATGAAAACCGCTCCTTCGGTAATCTTTTTGATAAGTCTTTGGGTGGGAGGCTGTTCCGGTGCCTTTATTGGATCGATTTTGCTTGGTATTCCGGGATCGCCCTCTGCCGTTGCAACTTGTTTTGATGGTTATCCGATGGCTCAGAAAGGTAAGGCAGGAAAGGCACTGGCTATTGGTATGTGTGCTTCGCTGATTGGTACTTTTTTCAGTGCGATTTTCGGTGCTCTTTTGAGTGAGAAAATTGCAGATCTTGCTTTCAAGTTGGGACCATGGGAATATTTTTCTCTTTGTTTGCTTGCTATTACTATGGTAGTGGCAATTTCAAAAGGAAATATGTTGAAAGGGTTGGCCTCCGGATTCCTTGGGCTTTTATTGGCTTGTATTGGCTATTCTCCAATTGATGCCGAACCTCGTTTCGTTTTTGGGAATATGTATTTGATGAGTGGTTTAAGTATGATTGTTGTAATGATTGGTATATTTGGAGTTAGCAAAATTCTTTATGAATATGCCAAAGGATTTTCAGTGTTGCCTGAAGTCGATACTAAGTCAATCAAGGGGTTGGGAATTACCCTTCATGAAATCAAGGCACAATTCGGTAATATACTTCGATCCTTCGGTATTGGTCTTGGCATAGGATTTCTGCCTGGTATGGGAGCTGGTTTGTCTAATCTTGTTTCTTATTCAGCTTGCAAGAATGCTTCTAAACATCCTGAACGTTTTGGAACTGGTGTCCCTGAGGGGCTATGGGCTTCCGAAGTTGCAAACAATGCGTCGGTTGGTGGCTCTTTAATTCCTATGTCTGCTTTGGGAATACCTGGTGATTCGACTACTGCATTGCTTATCGGTGCTCTTACAATACATGGGCTTGAAATGGGGCCTATGGTTTTTAAGAACAGTGGTAATATTGTATTCTTAATGTTTGGTGCTGTTGCAGCAGGAGCTATCATAGTATTTATTCTCCAAGCTTTGGGGATGAGGATTTTTCCAGAAATTTTAAAGGTACCCTATCATTATATGTATCCTGCTTTGCTGGTTGTTTCATTTGTGAGTTGCTATGTTGAGTCTGCAAGTTTGTATAAATGCGGGATGCTCATTGTATTTGCCATTTTAGGTGTTGTTATGGCTTTTGGAGATTTACCTGTAGCTCCGCTTATTCTTGCCTTTATTCTTGAACCTACATTGGAGTCAAATATGCTTAAGGCTTTTCAATATACGGGGACCGGTGTTACGTTCTTTGCTAGACCGATTTCTTGTATTTTCATTTTATTATCTATTTTCAGTGTTTTCTCTCCGATTTTACGTTTTCTATTTAATAAATTTAAGAAGAACAAGGCTCTATCGGCATAAAATTTTAGGAGGAATCTATGTCATTGCAATATAATACTGTTGACAAATTGTTATCAGCTGAGGTCTTGATGGAGCATTGTTGCAGAGAACCATGGGACACATATCAATCACCTATTAAGATGGCTCCTCGTGTATATTATGTATCCGGCAATAATTGGGTAGCTAGCTACCTTATTGATACTGGAGATGGGTTGATACTAATTGATACCGGCATGCATGAAACTGCGTATCTATTATTGGAAAATATTCGTAAACTTGGTTTTGACTATCGTGATATAAAAAAAATATTACTTTCTCATGCACACATAGACCATATAGGTGCGGCAAGGACTTTGAAGGAGCTGACCAAAGCGGATTTGTACTTGGGAAAAAGGGACTTACTTTTTCTGCATGAAAGGCGAGATTTGATTTATATTGGTAATTATACCTGTGGCTTATTTGAACCAGATTATATTTATGATGATGAAAAGCCCATTATACAGGGAGATATTACTATACGTACTATATCTACGCCTGGGCATACTCCCGGCTGTACCTCGTTTTTCTTTGATGTCAGGGATGATATACATAATAAAATTTTGCATTGCGGTATGCATGGTGGTATTGGAGTTACCTGTACAAAGAAAGCATTGAATCAGATGGGACTTCCGCTGTCATTGCAGACTGAATTTGCAGAGGGGCTAGAAAATTTGGATAAAATGGATATTGATGTTTGTTTGCCTTCTCATACAAATCAAGTGGATATACTATCACTTCAGGATCAAGTTACTGACAGTTTCAACCCCTATGATGATCCATCAGTATGGCATAAACTTATGAAAGAGCGACTAATGCGGGTTAAGACTATGATTGAAGAAGAGAAGGATAAATATTAGCTTGTCAAATAATGCAGCTTGTGGCGGAGCTATGATTCCCATGGTTGCATTAGGAATTCCTAGGGACTCAACTACTGCAATTATTGAAGCGATTCCAAAAGAAAAAATAACATCTAGGGAACCAGAATTGCTTATAAAGGCAAAGGGGCTGTTACCCAAACTTTTTATCAAGAAAATAGATGTCTTGATTGTTGATACTATAGGTAAAAATTTTAGTGGTGCTGGCATGGATGCAAATATTACAGGGTCGTTCATATCTCCGTTTGCAAGCGGAGGACCTGAGGTTGAAAGATATGTGATATTGGATTTGAGCAAAGAATCACATGGAAATGCAATGGGCGCCGGCCGAGCTGATTTCATGACAAAGCGTTTGTTCGATAAAATAGATTTTGATTCAGCATATCCAAATGCTTTGACCTGTAAGCTTCTTTTAGGCGCAAAAATCCCAATTGTTTTAAAGAATGATGAAGATGCAATAAAAGCCGGAATTTTCACCTGTGATTCAATTGATTTTGACAACCCTAGAATTGTCCGTATCCATGATAGTTCGCATGTTACAAAAATTATGGTTTCAGAAGCGTTGTCAGAAGAAGTGGAAAAATCTTCAGAAATGAAATTGCTTTCTGAATTCCAGCCAATGACTTTTGATGAAAAAGGTAATTTGGATATTTCTTCTGACTTTTGGAATAGAAGGTGAAAATTATGAAAACAATGAAAAAGGCATATGAGGATTATTTACAACGGCGGAATATTTTAATGCAAGATTCCCATGCTCAATTTTGGTTTGAGCAAGAAAAGCGTTATGTACATCCATTTCGGATATTTGGAAATATTTATTATGTGGGTGATAACTGGGTGTGTGTCCATATCATTGATACAGGAGATGGACTTTTAATGATTGATGCTGGAAATGTTGGGGCAACAGCTATGCTTATAAATTCAATTTGGGAAATTGGATTGGATCCTAAAAATGTAAAATGGATTATTTTAAGTCATGGGCATGTAGATCATATTGGAGCGGCTTGGTTTTTCAAGAGGATGTTTGGAACAAGGTTGTTGATGGGCGAACCTGATGCCATAAATTTTAAGGAAAAACCAGAATTGTCAGCAATTCAAGATGCAGGACAGTTACAGGATTCTTTGTTCATGGTGGATGAGGTAATAAGAGATGGTGATGTTAAACAGTTTGGAAATACTCTGATACATTTTTTTCTTGTTCCTGGACATACGGATGGATGTGTAGCTGCTTTTTTTGATGTTTCTGATGGTGTCTCCTTTAAAAGGGCCGGTTATTATGGAGGATTTGGATTTAATACTTTGCAAAAAGATTATTTACTGGAAATAGGCGATAATACCTTTAATCATCGGAAAATGTATCTTAATTCGCTTCGGCATGTCAGAGAACAGAAGGTTGATATTTTCTTGGGAAATCATACTGAGAATAATCATTTGTTGGAAAAGAGGAAACAAATGTTAATGGGCTGTAGCAAAAATCCCTTTATTAATTCGTCCGAATGGAAAGAATATTTGGATAAGAAGCGCGATGCCCTTATGTTATTTATGAATGATCCCAAAAACAAATAAGAAAAATTTTATTTTGTACACGAATGATGGAAAACATTGATCCAATCGTTCAATTGGGCTTTTCATCCCGATATCTGAGCAAAATGGAAGTTGCGAGGCTCCGTTTCAGGAATTCCTCGATTTTCATGTTCATATCCCGTGGCGTATTCGTGATGAAGGCAAAGAGGTTCAGATAGTCCTGCAGGTCATCCCTGCAGAAGCCGCCGTGGACATTGAGGGATCTTTTTCAGCAGCCTGTGCACGCTGTTGATCCTGTCCATGGGATTGCCATAGCCTGCAAGGCCCCTCGTTTCCCTCGAGGGTTACTTTTGCAAATGGTTCAACAAAACAACAGCAATCACAGGATAGTAGTACTACGGCTACATCAGTTAAATGGCCCTCGACTGTAGAAATCATTGTTCCTGCAGGTGCAGGTGACGATACTGATTTTAATGCTCGATTACTTGCCCAGAAGTTATCTAAAAAAATATATATTAATTTTGTAGTATCTAATGTAAATGGTAATGGAGGAGCAACAGGAATTCGACAAGTAAGGAATACAAAACCAGATGGCTCTACTGTTTTGTTTTACTATTCTGCAGTAGTAGTCAATCAGTTGACTGGAGCTGCTGATTATGGATTTGTTTTGGGCGGTATTATCGAACAAAATCTTATCCGTGGCCTCATGTATGCAAATGGCAATTTCTTAGTTTTCTTTACTTCGCCGGTAGCTGCTGTTTGTCTTGGGTTAGCAGTTGTCTATATGATATATTTGATTATAAAACAAATAAAAATGAAAAGGGAGCAGCATTAATGGTTAAGGTTGAAAAAGATGGGAAAGTATCCCAATTATTAAGTTCTGTACTGATTCCACGAATGTTTCATGCAACCCAAGTTTTCCCTAATGAAAAAATTAAATGTGAAGATATTCCCGCCTATGTTGACGCGTTACTTAATGATAGTTGCTATAAGTCTTTGGTGAGACCTGCTATGAATATTGCTATTACTGCCGGTAGTAGGGGAATACGTAATATTGACATAATTACAAAGGCAATAGTGGATTGGGTAAAAAGGCAACATGCTGTTCCTTTTATTGTCCCTGCAATGGGGAGTCATGGAGGTGCAACCGCCCAAGGGCAACGAGAGATTCTGACTCATTATGGGATTTCAGAAAGGACAATGGGTTGTCCTGTAGTTTCTTCAATGGAAGTAATAAAACTAGGTGTTTCGAAAAGCGGTAAAACGGTCTTTTTCGATAAACATGCCTATGAAGCAGATGGTATCATCGTTTCGTGTAGAATTAAACCTCATAACGCATTTCGAGGGCCTATAGAAAGTGGTATCTGCAAGATGCTGACTGTTGGTTTGGGAAAACAAATTGGCGCTTCTGTTGTTCATGGTGATGGAATGGCTCATATAGCGCAAAATATTCCTGAAATGGCAAAAGTAGTATTGGAAAAAGCTCCAGTACTTTTTGCCGTTGCAACTATTGAAAATGCTTATGATCAAACATATATGATTGATTCTATTCTTGCAAAAGATGTTCTTGATCGTGAACCTGAATTATTGAAAATTGCCTTTAGGCAAATGCCATCGCTTTTGGTTGGAAAAACCGATGTATTGATTGTAGATGAAATTGGTAAAAATTTTAGTGGGACCGGAGTAGATCCAAATATTACTGGTACTTTTTCTACTCCATATGCTTCGGGAGGTATAAAAGTTCAGCGAACCTGTATGCTTGATTTGACGGAGGAATCTGATGGAAATGCGTTGGGTATCGGACTTGCTGATGTTATTACAAATAAGATTTTTTCCAAAATGGATATTAGCAAGATGTATCCTAATTGTATTACCAGTACTGTATTGGCGTCAGCAAAGATTCCATGTATTGTATATAGCGATAAAGAAGCAATTCAACTGTGTATTCGTACATGTACAGGTTTATCAGGGAAGCAACCTTATGTTGTTAGAATTCCTAACAGTTTGAATATTGGGCAGGTAATGCTTTCAGAGCGATATTATAATGATGTTATAGGGGGTAAATATCCTAATGTCCATGCAGTTGATCAACCGAAAGCTTTGGAATTTGATCAAGCTGGTATGTTGCAAACTACCTGCCTAATTGATTAAGTTGCTAACAGTATGTTGGGTGTAATTATTTATATCTGAAAGGGTAATGCTCAATGGGAAAGAAAAAAGTTTTCGTAGGACAAGCGGTTTCATCATCTGGTATTAATTATCTGATTAGTCATGGGTATCAAGTCGTTAATGCCACAAAAGCTGATCCAAGAGTTTGGGTACATGAAATAGGTGATGCGGATGGTTTTTTTTCCAGAGGTACCATAGGGTGCCCTGGTTTTGTAATGGATGTTGCAAAATCTCTCAAAGTCATAGGAAACTATGGTGTTGGAATTGACAAAATAGATGTCAAGCATGCCACAGAGCTCGGCATACAGGTGACGAATGGTCCCTATTCTAATTTGGTTGCAGTAGCTGAGTATACAATGGCTTTGATTTTGGCTCTCGAAACGGATTTAATTCATATGGATAGTCAAACACGGGAAGGACATTGGAATGATATTCGAGATACGACTAACGCCCGTGAAATCAAAGGGAGAACATTGGGAATTGTAGGTTTTGGCCATATAGGAAGGTATGTAGCCCAATGTGCTAAAACCTTCGGTATGCATATTATAATATATAATCATAATCTTTCAAAGGATACTGTCCCTGGTTATGTTACTTTGATTGATTCCCTTGCTGAGATCTTTAGTAAAGCAGATGTCGTTTCTTTGCATGTACCTTTGACTAAAGCGACTTTTCATCTTGTCAGTGATGGCCTTCTCAATTGTATGAAGCCATCTGCATATATTATTAATTGTGCCCGTGGTGGTGTCATTGATGAGAACGCTTTATATACGAAGCTTGTTAATAAAGAAATTGCCGGAGCTGGAATTAATTGTTTTGAGGAAGAACCTGTCAGATCTGGCAATAAATTACTGAAACTAAGCAATATTATTGTAGGACCTCATAGTGCAGGACAAACAGTAGATTCTGTTGAACGGATGAGTCTACATGCTGCAATTGGGATAGATGAAGTCTTAAGTGGGAAAAATCCTTCATGGCCTGTTAATTTTGTAGATAAGAAAATTATTTCTAAATGTATGCAAACTAACTCTAGATAGTTTGATATTAAAAGGATAAAAATGGAAAATAAAACAAGTGGATTTTATGTCAATTAATATGTTTGTATTGACTTTATTTAGGAGCGTAATGCTAAAGTATTCTACTTAATTATTTTTACTTATTTACTTTTCAATTACGTAAGTAATATTTGATTATTCAATAAGAAAATGCTATAATACTCTATAAGTGTTATAAAAATAAAGATATTTTTGAGGTGTATATGGCAGTTGACAATGACAAATACAGTATCAAAGCTGTAATGAGATGTTTCCAGATTCTTGATTTTGCGGCTGACCATAATGGTCCTATATCCATTCCTGATGTATGCACAGCTTTGGATACCAACAGCAATATGGCTTTCAGGTTACTCAACAGCCTTGAGAGTTCCGGATATATGGTAAAGGATGCTACTACCGGTTTATATTCCGTTTCCCTGAAGACATTGAAGCTGTCAAGGAGAGCATTGCAATCGTTGGTAATACGTAAAGTTACCATGCCTTATCTTGAATTGCTATGGAACCAGTATCCGAAGGCAAATGCCAATATGGCAGTCTTCCATCAAGATGAGGTCCTTATGCTTGACCGTGTCGACACACAAACTACTCCACGTACCTATTTTACTCCTGGCCGTGTCTTGCCTTTTCATTGTTCTGGACTGGGAAAAGTGCTGACTTGTTCGCTCCCGGAAAAAGAAATTGACAAACTGATAAAAGAAAAAGGATTGAAAAAGTATACCGAGAATACTATTACTGATCCTGATCGCTTGAAAGAGGAATTACGGAAGGTAAAGGAAGAAGGTGTCGGTCGGGACAGAAATGAGTTTATGCAGGGTGACAATTGTTCTGCAGTTCCTATTTTCGGGCATGAAGGTGCAATAGTTGCAGCAATCAGTCTCAGTTCACTTTCTACGAACATGAGTGCAGACGAAATTGAGGCAGCTATTCCTGTATTGAAAGATACGGCGACAAAGATTTCTTATGTGATGGGATTTGGTGCACAGTTGCTCTGATTGGCAGTAACTGTTATTTTTTCAAGGAAAAGGGTAGTTTGTCTTTTATGTTGTTTCTCAAAGCGATGCAGCTTCCGTTTCTAAAAACGGAAGCTGCATGCCAATTTTTACAAAACAAAACTAACCAAAGCAATGGAGTATATCAATCTCCGATAGAAATACCGGATAATTGCTTATAGTAAAGAGCCAGTCCACTGTGATCTTCCAGACCTTTTCCCTGTGCATGTAAGTTTTCAAACATTTCCTGCACAGCGACTGTCAAAGGAAGCGGAGACCCGAATTTATGGGCAGACATAATTGCATTGTTCAGATCCTTGATATGCAGGTCAATCCTGAAACCAGGCTTGAAATCTCCTGCAATCATCATCGGAGCCTTTGCGTTCATTACAGTTGAACCAGCAAGTCCACCTTTGATGGCTTCGAATACAGTCTGCGGATCAACACCAGCTTTCTTGGCCAAGGTAAGTGCCTCAGCAAGAATAGCAATATTACCGGCAACGATTATCTGATTTGCCAGTTTTGTTGTGTTTCCCGCTCCGACAGAGCCACAATAGACAACAGAAGAGCCCATGGCATTCAATATAGGTTCACACTGTTCAAATATCTGTTTCTCACCGCCGACCATAATCGAAAGGGTGCCGTCAATTGCTTTTGGTTCTCCGCCTGAAACCGGGGCATCAAGCATCTTGATACCTTTCTGCGCACAGGCCACTGCAACATCCTGACTGTCTGTAGGTGCTATGGAACTCATATCGATTAGAATAGTTCCGGTTTTTGCATTGTCAAGCAGCCCATCTTTGTCCATGACGACAGATTTGACCTGAGGACCATTTGGAAGCATGGTAATGATGATATCTGCCCTTTGCATGATATCTTGGGCAGACGTACCTGCCACAGCACCATCTTTAGCTACAGCATCGATGTTTGACTGATGATGGTCGCTCACCAGAACTTCATAACCAGCCTTAAGCAGATTTCTGACCATGGGCTTGCCCATGATACCGAGACCGATAAATGCAATCTTCATGTTTTTCCTCCGGATTCTGTATAAAAAACTAACATATTGTAAAATTTTGGTCAAATATAATTATATTAATTTATAAAAATATAAATATTTTATAATTTAAAAATAAATATTTTTATATTTGTGATAATATATCGAGTTTCCTTGAGGTGTTTATACGCTGGTTCCCTGTGGAATCCTTCAACAGTGCTGAAGGAACAAATATTTTTGAGGAATCGTGGCATGGTATACATGTGCTGTACTGGAATGGATAGAGTCTTTGGGCAATAGCTTTATTTCAAAAGTAAGGCAGGAGAAGTAAATTACTCTGGAGAACTGCCAGAGGTATCCCTTGTCTTCCTTACGAATTGGTATATTCTGTGAAAGATCTGCAGGCGTCAAGAAAAAGATACTGTCCTTTAAAGGGCAGTATCTTTTTACATTTCAGACTATAGCAGGCAATGATATCAGACTGATATTTTCTATCCCTCCAAGATGACAGGTTCCTTGCTATCAGTCTGTTCCGGGAGATTTTCCTTGAGAAGTATCTCGATAGGGATTGATACTGTCGGCACGGTCTCTTCCTGATGCATGACCAAAGCCCTGAAAAGTTCCTTGATGGTGAGGTATCCCTGCCTTTTCGGTTGCTGGGAAATCAGAGCATCAATCTTTCCTTGTTCAAGTGCTGTTTTGTTCTTTTCCATCAGATCAAAACCGATGATGACCGGTCTGGAAGGAAGCTGCAGTTTTTCAATTTCTTCTTCCAATCTCCATACTGCATCGTTGGTTACGAAGATTCCATCGGGCACTCCTTGCTTTTCCAACACGTCATTGATATATCCCTTGAAATCTTCAAGACCAAGGTCGTGGGCAAAAATACAATTGGATATTTTCACGGTCGAATTGAATTGCTTGAAAAAATCACAGAAACCTTCTGCGCGTTCTTTCAAGTTACAAGCATTGGCGTACATCTGCAAACAAGTCAGCAGGTGTGCCTGGGGTGCCAGCAGACTCATAAGGCGTCCTGCTGTAAATCCTGCCCGATAGGCATCCTGCAGATTTGTAGTGACCGGAGAACTACCAGGAAGTGAAGAATCAAAAATCGCATATGGCAGGTTTTTGTTGATTTCGATTACCTGCAATGCTTCTTCCTGCATTACAGGGGCCAAAGCCAAGGCATTCGGTCCGCTTTTGACCAGTTGCTTGCCTGTTGCAAGACAATCACCTGGAATGGAACGGTCAAATTCTTTCATTACCAAAGTCACGCAAAAAGGCTTCAGTTCTTCTTCCGCTTGTTTCATACCCTCAATGACTTGTTTCCAATATCCTGATTCGGAACCAAGCTTCGGCAAGAGCACGCCGATTTTGAAGGGTGTCCCTTTCTTGAGATTCTGTGCCAAAGGATTGGGTTTGTATCCTGATTCCTTTATGACTTTTTCAATTTTGGTCTTCGTTTCAGGTGAGACTCTTCCTCTGTTGTGAAGCACACGGTCTACCGTACCGATGGAAACACCGGTCTTGGCAGCTATTTCTGCAATTTTCATAGTCTACTTCAATCCTGACTGTCCGTAGTATGCATTCTTGCCATGCTTCCGCTCATAATGTTTCTGTACGACATATTGAGGGAGAGGCTTGAAATCCGGCTTCAGCAATCGGACGAAAAGAGCCATTTTGGAAATTTCTTCAAGTACTGCTGCATTGTATACGCTAGCTTGTGCATCCTTTCCCCAGGCAAAAGGACCATGTCCACAGACCAATACCATCGGATTTTCAAGTGGAACCAGTTCCCTTGAAGGATAAGGTCCTTCATTGAGGACTTCCATTGCTGTCTGGGGATGCCTGAAGGTATCCACGATGACAAGGCCTGTGTTTTCTTCATAGGCTGTACGTACTTCCTCTTCGCTAAGTGAACGGGTGCATGGGACCGGCGAACAGAGATGGTCAGCATGGGTTGTGCCAAGCAAGGGCAGGGAAAGTCCTGCCTGTGCCCAACCGACGGCATAGGGAGAATGCGTATGGCAGATGCCACCCAATCCTTTAAGTTTCTGTAAAGGACTGCATGTGTCGGTGTATCACTGGAGGGATTCAGTTTCCCTTCTACCTTCTTGCCATCAAGATCGACGATTACCATATCGTCAACGTTCATTTTGTCATATGGGACTCCTGAGGGCTTTATGGCAAAGACTCCTGCGGCTCTGTCAAGAGCCGATACATTTCCCCATGTATAAATAGCCAGATGTTGTTTTGGAATTTCAAGGTTCGCTTCAAATGCTTCTTCCTTGAGATTCTTGTACTTGCTTGTCATTGATTGCTTCTCCTTAAGTCCTGTCGTAATAAGCTCGGTTCCAATGAGCTTCGTTCCTGATCTGGCGTATGGTAGTATTTTCTGTGACTTCGAGTAGCTCTATTCTCAGTATTTCAGCCAAGTCCCGTAGCATTTCCAGGTCAACCGCATACGTCAGTGTACAGTGATGCCCTGCTCCGGCCAGAATCCATGCTTCGGTTGCCGTCGTAAAGTCCGGGATAGGTTTCCATAGACAACGTGCGACAGGAAGGGATGTAAACTGTTCCGGCGGGTCAACAGCCTGCACTTGATCGCAGATTATACGGAAACGGTTACCAAGGTCAACAATGGAAACTGTCATTGCCTTTCCCGGTTTTCCTGTGAAAACGAGTCTGGCAGGATCTTCCTTGCCACCGATTCCCAAAGGATGCACTTCAACAGTCGGTTTGTCCTTTGCAATGGTCGGACAGACTTCAAGCATGTGGGCAGCCAAGTTCATCTGGTTTCCTTCCACGAGGTTGTATGTGTAGTCTTCCATGAAACTGCAGCTGTTCTCGATCCCTCCCATGAACTTCATGGTCCTTACCATTCCTGCTGTTTTCCAATCACCCTCGGCACCGAACCCATAGCCAAGTTGCATCAGATGCTGTGCGGCAAGTCCTGGAAGTTGTTTTAGTCCATGAAGATCTTGGAAATTGGTACAGAATGCTTCAGCCTGACGGTCATCAAGGAATTTCTTGATGGCTGTTTCCATTTTAGCTTGTTCCCTGACGGAAGCTATTGTTTCCGGTTTTTCATCCTGGAATTCATATAAGCGACGGTAGGTCGCCATCAGCTCGTCGACTTGAAGTTCAGATACCTTGTCCATTTCTTCTACCAAGTCTCCGATACCATAGTAAGGAACACTCCAACCAAGCTTTACCATTGCTTCAACCTTGTCTCCATCGGTTACTGCAACTTCCCGCATGTTGTCACCGAACCTGAGTATGATGAGTTCTCTTCCGAAGACAGCAGCGGCTGCAGCCCCCATCCATTTTGCAAGTCTTTGCTGGAATTTTCCATTTTTCCAATGTCCTACGATTACCTTGCGCGGTAGGTCAAGCCTGCTGGTGATATGGCCGAATTCCCGGTCCCCGTGTGCGCTTTGGTTGAGGTTCATGAAATCCATGTCCATTGTCTGGTAAGGGATGGCCTCGTTGAATTGAGTATTGACCTGCAGCAATGGTTTGTTCAGTATCCGTAGTCCGTTGATCCACATTTTGGCTGGCGAAAAAGTATGCATCCAACATACTATTCCTGCACATAGTGGGTCACTATTTGCCTTCTGTATTGCCTTTACGATTGAAGGGGAGTCGATCAACGTTTCTTGCCAGACCAGCTTGCAGGGTAATGTCCCTGCCTCGTTGAGCGAATTGACCATGGTCTTTGAGTGTTTGGCCACTTCCAGCAGTGTTTCTTCACCGTAGAGATCCTGACTGCCTGTCAGGAAGTAAAAATGATATGCATGTAAATCTTTCATGGAAAGCTCCTCTTGATTTTATTGCGTTAACGTACACATAATTATGCCACGTTTCCTTTCAACAAGCAAGAAGAATTATTAAGATTTTTGATACCAAAAATAAGAGTTGTATTTTCTAAATATTCTATTGACCTAAAAAGAGCTGATGTGTACCTTGGAAAAGTAGATATGTGGGTGTATTTTCCTACTGAAATGATAGGAGTGTAAAATGAAGAAAATATTTATTTTATTGTTGTTAGGTACGATAGCTGTAACCTCCCTTGTTGCACAGGGGGTACAGGAGTCATCTTCCCAGGCATCAGGCACCAAGGAAAAACCACTTGTCGTTGCCATGGAATTGGCCTATCCTCCATTTGAAACAAAGGATCAGGAGGGCAACCCTTCTGGGATAAGCGTTGATTTCTCAAAAGCCTTCGGCCAATATATCAATAGGGATGTCAAGATTGAAAATATTGCTTGGGATGGCCTTATTCCTTCTTTGCAGACAGGTAAGGCTGACATGGTCATTTCGTCCATGACGATTACCGATCAGAGAAAGCAGGTGGTTGACTTTTCTGTTCCGTATGCCAATGCCCAGCTGGCAATCCTTGCAAACAAGAACTCCGGTATAAAGTCAATTGATGACCTCAACAAGAAAGGAAAGAAAATTGCAGTAAAGAACGGTTCCACCGGTTTCTTATATGCCCAGAACCATCTTGCCAATGCCCAGCTTATTGTCCTGGCAGATGAAAGTGCCTGCGTGACCGAAGTAGTCCAAGGCAAGGCAGACGGTTTCCTTTATGATCAGCTGACAATCTACCGTAACTGGCAGAATCATCTGGATACTACTTCCGCTGTCTTTATTCCTTTCCAGGATGTAGAAAAGTGGGGCGTTGCAGTGAGAAAGGGCAATATTGCACTTCTTGACCAGCTCAATGCCTTCATACCGAAATTTACTGCTGAGGGTGGTTTTGACAAACTGACGCAGAAGTATCTTTCAAAAGAAAAAGCAGACTTTGACAGGTTGGGATTCAAATGGTTCTTTGATTTGGACTAGAATTGGTTTCCTGTATGCCAGGGCTGCCTATTGCCTAGGTAACCCTGGCTCTTTTTGATGTAGGCACTGGATTGCTTGGAGCAAGACCTCTGCTATACAGGAACGGGGCATGCCGCTACTGTTTCTTGAGAGGAGGAAAGTGGATAATTCCACTGTAGTCTTATGGAAAAAAAATCATTATACGGCTCTACGGGCTTGAGCTTCAGGCAAGTTGGCAATGCATTTCTGGCTGGTCTTGTGGTGGTAGGAATAGTATGGTTTTCTGTCCTGCGTCTGTCGGTTACCTTCGATTTCAGTTTCCTTGGGGACTTCCGTATCAGAATATGGAAAGGCTTTCTCATGACCATTGCCTTGAGTCTTGTGAGTCTGGTGCTGAGCCTTGCCATAGGAATCCTTGCTGCCTTGGGAGAGAACAGCAAGTTGCTGTTTCTCAAGTACCTCAGCAACCTTTATGTTACCTTTATCAGGGGCACGCCCTTGATCATGCAGATATATCTGTTCTTCTATATCATAGGTACTGCTTGGGGAGTAGACAACCGTTTCGTCTCCGGTGTCCTTATCCTTTCTCTTTTTGAAGGAGCTTACATAGCGGAAATTATCCGCGGCGGTCTTGCTGGTCTGGAAGAAACCCAGCTTGAAGCGGCAAAGGCTGTCGGTTTCAACAGACGCCAGACTGTCCGTTTCGTTGTAATTCCCCAATTGGTAGCCATGACATTGCCTGCACTTACAGGCCAGTTTTCTTCGATCATAAAGGATTCGTCGTTGCTTTCGATCATTGCTGTCATTGAACTGACACAGACCATGAGAGAGATCAGTGCACTGAACTTCAGGCTTTTTGAATGTTATCTGTTCCTAGGTGTCCTTTATCTCTGCCTTACTTTGCCGCTTGCTTTCGTGAGCAAGTATTTTGAAAGGAAATTTGCCTATGAACATTGAAATCAAGGATCTTGCCATGCAGTTTCCTGCGAAACAGAAAAAAATACGGAATGCTCCGGTACTCAAGGATGTCTGTTTCAAGGAAAATATTACGACTATGGCAATCATAGGTCCTTCCGGCGGTGGTAAGTCGACACTCATACGCATCCTTGCAGGTCTTCAGACACCGACGGGAGGTAGCGTGAAGATCGGAGATACCACTGTATTTCCCCTTGACGCAACCGAAAGAGACAACAAGATGGACCCATTGTCGGGCTATCGTAAGAAAATCGGCTTTGTTTTCCAGAACGGAGGCTTGTTCAAGCATCTGACAGGATTTGAGAATATCGAGTTGCCTTTGGTCCAGGTCCATGGGTACAGTCCTGAAGCGGCCCATGAACGTGCAGTGGAATTGCTTGGCCGTTTCGGATTGCTTGATGATGCAGGAAAGCTTCCCGCAAATCTTTCAGGAGGACAGCAGCAACGTATTTCCATAGCCAGGGCAATATCAGCAAAACCCTCTCTCCTGTATCTTGATGAACCGACATCAGCCCTCGACCCTGAGTATACTGTCGAAGTCCTTGATATGGTAAATGAGCTCAAGGAAGAAGGACTGAATTTCATTATCGTTACCCATGAAATGGGATTTGCCAGAAGGGCCTGTGATACGGTTGCCTTCCTGGACCAGGGAACTTTGATGGAATATGGAAAAAGCGAACAGATATTTACCCAACCGGCTACAGAAAGTCTCAGACATTTCCTGGACAAACTGCTTGAGTGGGAAGGTTAGTATCGTCAGGCATTGATCAGACGTTGATACTCCATGCGGTATTTTGCCGGTATGGGCGATTCCAGTTTCCATGTGATGTTCATCGGCTTGCTGCCATGATGTGTTACATATCTGGCTTTGCCCATGAACGTATAGGGCATGGTACCACCGAAACTATCCCTTTTTGTCTTTCTCACGAAGATGAGTACGCTTGTATGCATCTTTTCATGGTTGATATATCTCTCTCCGGTCACAGAGGTTTCACTTGTCGTACTCTGGCTCTGCCAGTGAAGGTTGTCCGTACCGTAAAGATAATCATTATACATGGTAGTAGGGGAATAATCCTTTTCGGTTTTATTGAGCGTAATCAAAAGTACATCAGTTTTTTCTGCAGGAAGATATCTGACGCCTTCCCTTGCGGTGCCCGGTTTTTCCAGTCCCAATGCTGTAAACAATTGGTTCCTGCTATATGTTGCATGGACAGAGAGAGGACAACCGAATGACAAGTTGTCAAAGTCATCTTCAAGGTCAGTGTAGTCGCGTCGGAAACTGAGCAGTTCCGATAGTTCATTGAACAATATCGGATTGTCGTCGATTGCCTTTTGGATTTCCATGTCTTCCTTTGGAGCGGTAAGGTCTGTCCATAGTGTATACTGGAACATGTTGAGCATCCTTCTTTCCCTCAAATTCAGATGATTTGGAATGCCCTTCTGCAATATTGTTGAGATAAAATCCATGAACAGAAGCGAATCACAATAGCAGAATGTTGCCAGACTGGTGCAGATTGTTTTTTCCAGTGGTTCATGGAAACCATCGATGCAACCGGCTTCGACAGCCAGCCTGGAAAAAGCGGTTTTACCTTTATATATTTCCCGCGGGTCCATCTGATAGTATTCCAAGAATCCTTTCAATGAGAGAGGATTTCCCAGATCTTTTGTAAATTCCTTGATTCTTTCCCTGATCTGGTTCTTGCTGCCGGAAGCTTTGAGATTCTCAAGTATATATGCCTGTGCTTTTTCTTCAAGTTGGATGAAGCATCCTTTCGGTACCGAAGGGAAACCTGCTTCAATTTCGTGCCTTACATTTTCAGCATGCCTTGGCAGCAATGCAGACAGTTTTTCCTCAAAGCGATATTTCCGGTTTGCTTGTCCGATGAAATCGAGCACCAGCAGGCGGTCCTTGCCGTCATACAGTCTCAGACCTCTTCCCAACTGCTGTAGGAAAACAGTTTTTGAAGCTGTCGGACGAAGGAACAGGACCGTGTTGATTTGCGGAATGTCGACTCCTTCATTGTAGAGATCAACAACAAACAAAAATCTGATTTTCCCGGTAGTCAGCTGTTTCTTTATATTTTTTCTGATTTCCCAGTTGCTGTTCCCATCAAGGGACGCAGAAGGGATGCCATATTCATTGAACTGGGCTGCCATGAACTGTGCATGCTTTACTGTTACGCAGAAGCCGAGTGCGATGATTTGCATTGGATCAGTACAATAGGTGTCGATGCTGCGTATGATCAGGCCGACACGTCCCTTGGCGGTAAGATAGCATTGTTCCAGTTCATTTTCATCATAACCATGTCTTGTCCATCTTACATTTTCGAGATTGACATTGTCGGTAACACCGAAGTACTGGAAAGGGCAGAGCAGACTCCTGTCTATAGCTTCTGATAATCCAAGTTCAGCCGTAATTCTTCCATTGAAGTCAGTAAGGATACTTTTGCCGTCCATCCTTTCTGGTGTTGCTGTCAGACCAAGCAGTATCTTGGGGGTAAAATGTGAAAACAATGGCCGGTAACTTGTTGCCCGACTATGGTGGCTTTCGTCTATGACGATGTAGTCGTAGAAATTTCCAGGTATAGAATTCAGTGGAAATGACCTGCCGTGCAATGATTGTATGGTAATGAAGAGATGATTGAAATCTTCATCAGGATGATGATGTCCTGTGTAGAGGCTTCCGAAGTTTGCATCCCTGAGGATACCTCTGAACGTCGCTATGCTTTGCTTGAGTATTTCTTCCCTGTGGGCAACGAACAATAAAGTATTGGCCTTGCCGCGGTTTTCCTTTTGTTCACAGAACCTTCTATAATCAAAAGCTGCGATGACGGTCTTGCCCGTCCCTGTTGCTGCAACGATCAGGTTGCGGTAATTATGACGTGACAGACGTTCAAACTGGATTCTATCCAGTACTTCCTTCTGATAATGGTAAGGCCTGATATCGAAGATTTGCTGCAGACCCTCCTGTGCCATGGAGAAACTATGTTCAGCTTTCAGTGCCTTTCTGAGTTTCTCTTCATCTTCTTGCAGATAAGGTTCGAATTCGTCATCTTCCCAGTAGCTGTCAAAGGTTGCAAGGACTTTTTCCAATACTTCAGGTTGGTCAGTAGCCGTAATCTTGATGTTCCATTCCTTTCCGCTGGTAATGGCAGGATTGGATAAATTGCTTGAACCGATATAAGCCGTAGTAAAGCCGCTTTTTCTGATGAAAATATAACTTTTTGCATGTAGCCTGGTAACTTTTGTATCATAGCTGACCCTTATTGAAGTTCCGGCAAGTCTGCTCAGTTCCCTGATTGCCTTTACATCTGTAGCTCCCATGTATGAAGTCGTGATTACCTTAAGTATGCCTCCACGTCGGGTGAATTGTTTCAGTTCGTCAAACAACATGACCAGACCGGACCATTTTATAAAAGAAACCAACATGTAGATTTCATCTGATGAAAGTATTTCTTTCTTCAACTCCGACGCCAACAAGGGTTCATCCTTTGCGCCCGTAAAAATCGATGAACAAGAAAGAGGAGAAACAGGCCTTTGCAGATTGCCGTTGCCATGGAACTTGTTCACGGCAGAAGTGACGGAAAGCAACTGTTCATTGTCCTTATCTATTGTTGCATCCAGATAGTTCCCATCCTTTGTTGCTTTGCTTATCAAGGATATGATGCCATTTGCCAGTGCCAGTTTCTGTTCTTTGTCCTGTTTTATTTCCGACATACCTTGCTTGATCAAAGCTGCAAGATAGTCTGCATAGATCCTTGCGGATTCTTCTGTGTCAACCTTGCTTTTGCCTATCTGCTTGTCAGAGGCATTGTCCAGTCTGTTCTTCAGGTTATCTGAGATGAGTTGTTCATAAAGTCCGTCTGCAAGATCATCATCATGGTCCATAGATATCTCCGAAATTGTTGGTCATACGCTTCAAGTATAGCAGCATGGGCAGAAATTGCCAGATCAATGGAAATGTTCTGTATGGATGGTCTTTCCTGTGCAAGATCCTGACTGAGAACCAAATGTAGCGTAGATATAAAATTATCAATCTAAAATTTCTATATTACCAAATAGATGTCATACGATTAAAATTTTTAATTTGTTTTATAATAATAAATTAAATATTAAATCATTGATTATGTAATTTTTATAATAAAAGCTATTGACATAAGTTGCATTGTTTTTTATAGTATGTACGAAAGGACAGGAGAACGAGACATATGAAAAAGATATTGATGACTTTGACACTTATGATAGGAATACTTGCCGGAGCTTTCGCTGAAACGACGATTACACTCAATACCACGATCCAGCCCAAAGCCGAAGCCGGATTCAGTCTCTCTTCCATTTCTTCCTATTCAGATGTTCCTACGACTCCTTCAGACACGGTTACACTCGACAATTTCAACAATAATATTTATGTGTATTATAAGCTTAATACGACTATTTCAAACTTTACCCTGCAGGTCAAAGCTACTCCTTTCAATTATGCTGATGATACTTCGACTGATTATGTGACCACGAAGATCGGCTATACGCTCAAAGCAAGTAGTCCGACCGGAAGCGAAGTGGCTTCTACGCATGTTGCTTATAATCAGGGTGATGGCAATCCGGCTGTCCTGACTATCATTTCTTCCGGCAGTTCCACACAGCCTACCCAGGCTACTTCAGCAGGATCATTCAAGTTGAATTGTAGTTTGGATTCGACCAGCGATTTGTCATCAGTTGATTCAGGTTCAGTCATCGGTACATATGAAAATGCTGTAGAGGGTACCTACCAGGCTGTCTTGACGTTGGTTTACTCAGCGAATTAGGATGCAGGTGATGAGTAAAGATTGGAAACATGGAGATAGAATGATGAAAAAGATAATAGCAAGTCTGGTTATATGCGTTGTCATCCTTGCAGGTGCTTTTGCCGGAGACCTTACGGTAAAGACCACGAGGACTGACGGAACGGTAGTCGGTTTCAGCAGTACCCAGGTGAACGGTGGTGCCATTGTCCCTACGGTCATCGAAGGCGGAAGCAGTGTCGCTGCCAGCTCGGTTTCCAGTTGGGGAAATCTATTCCTGTACTATATTTCCAACAGAAAGGCAAGCGATACGTTTACCATAGATTTCATTGCGGATCCTTTTAAGAAGACTGATGATGAGAGTGAAGCGTTCGGCTATACCTTTTCCATCGGAAGCAACAACCTGACAGTGACGGACACGACATCAGCCGAAGCAACGTTTACGGTTACACCGAGTAACAGCGGACGTGTCTACGGAAGCTATGCCTTTTATAATCTTGCTATGGATTCAAGCTCTGCACCAAGCGGCAACTATACGGCCAAATTGACTGTGAAGATTGAATCCAACTGATATCGACGAAAATCTTTGATTTTGTCCTTTTTGATAGAAGAGAGACTGTTGCAAATATATTTGCAACGGTCTTTGTTTTCTTATGATGTATTTGTGATACATATTGCAGATTCATGATTGTCGGAGATTCACAAGACTTATTGGAATAGCTTGATGCCAGAAATATCGATAAAATGGAAACCGGACAAAGCAGTTGCCTGTTGCTGAGGGTCTATCTCTATTAAATTTGACTTTGTACAGAAACTGTCTTACCTTTATTTCTATAAGGATCCGTTTGGATTCCTGGATATTTATATGGAGGTATAAGTATGGCTGTAAAAAATGCAATGACTTCTGAATTTCTACATTCTGCATATGCAGGAGAAAGCATGGCGCATATGCGCTACCTTATCTGGGGCGATATGGCAGAGAAGGAAGGATTTCCTAATGTTGCCAGATTGTTCAAGGCAATTGCCTTTGCTGAACGTATACATGCAGGTAATCATTTCAAAGCGATAGGCGGAGCGACGGCCTCTGTATCGGTTACCGGTGGGGGTGTGTTTGGGGTAGGAAAGACTGTGGACAACCTGCAGGGAGCAATAGACGGAGAAGCAGGGGAAGTAAACCAGATGTATCCGGTGTATCTGCATACCGCAGAATTCCAGGATGAACCGGAGGCAAAACGTTCATTCCATGCTGCATTGGAGGTGGAGAAACTTCACCTGGAGCTGTTCAAGCAAGCTCAGCAGGCAGTACGTGCCGGACATGATATGGAATTGAAGAAGATTCTGGTCTGTCCTGTCTGCGGACATACTGTCCTTGATGAGGCTCCTGAACATTGTCCCATCTGCAATACGAAAAAGGAAAAGTATGTAGAATTCTGAGGCCTACATAAAAAATCCATGCAGTTGATTTCAGACAAATCCCGTTTTCAGCTTTTGATGAAGACGGGATTTCCTTTTTCTTGGAATGGCTGTAGGTAGTAATGATTGTGCACCATAACTGTGATTTTCTGTTTTTGGTTGCTGGTAATATAGGACGGTTTTGATATTTTTATAGATACAAGAAACCATACTGTAGATATTTTTGCCAGTCTTCATTCTTTTTGAAAAAATCATTTCCTATTTGATACCATCTTTTTTACCTGATTTGAGAATTCTGATATATGTCTTCAATTTTCTATCAAAAAAGAACAAAATTTGTGCTATCTATTTTTTAATCTGAATATTATTTATTACATATTATAAAGATAAGTTTTTGTATGCTCTTTGGTTCGTTGAACAAATTTGATAAATCAGGACAAAGCAGATGTACTAGCGTTACGGACAAAGCCAGTAGAAAAAAGACATGATATGACAAATGAGGTCATCCGCAGGTGACGAGTCATATCAAAACAATTCTATTCATGGAATGACTTTGCCTGTAGCAAATGAGATAGATGGATGATAAAATCCCCTGTATACCATATTTTTGGCACACAAGACACTATGAGGAATTGAATGTGCTGAAATGAAACTTTGCTGTCCGTGCTGTTGTACAAACCCGGTACAGTTCTCACTTGGATGAGACCTATAGGATTTTTACTACAAAGTCCATTGGAACACCTTCCGTTCTTTCTTTTTCAGCTTGCATCACCAACATTGATATGAGTGTCAAACGAAGAGGTATTGTTGTCAAAATTTTTGATGAATATGTGCATATGACTTGAAAATACATTATGATTGGATTAATAATTTCAAATATGCATGTATAATTCTGCAATTAATGTGCATATGCATATTTTATTTGTGCAGATGACCATAAAATATAATTGACAGGTTTTTTATCAAAATATAAACTGCAACCATGGAAAGGCAATGGGGCCGGTTCAAATAATCGCTTCCGCCTTTCCGCTTTTTTTAGTATGGATGATTTGGCAGAGCAAAGGCGCTTTGAAAGTAATTCTTACCTTTGCTCTGCCTTTTTCTTTTTTATGGCGCTGAGAAGGAATGCAAAACCATGAGTACAAACACCACTGAAACAGAAATAATGCTGAACGACATAGGAATGAAATTCAACGGGGGAACTGAAGAAATAACAGCTCTTACCAGTGTGTCGTTGGATATCAAGAAAGGTGAGTTTGTCTCATTGGTCGGACCTTCAGGCTGTGGGAAGACAACCTTGCTGCGAATCATAGCAGATCTTTTGACTCCTACCTCCGGTACCGTGACAATCGGTGGCGAGACTCCGAGGGAAGCAAGACTGAAAGGTCGGTACGGCATGGTCTTTCAAAGTCCCGTGCTCTATAGCTGGCGAACCGTAATCAAGAATATCGAGCTTCCTCTTGAGATCATGGGTATTTCAAAGACTGAAAGACGGGAACGTGCCGAAGAAATGCTGGAAATGGTGGGCTTGAAGGATTTCTGGCGAAGCTATCCAGGACAGTTGTCAGGGGGCATGCAGCAACGTGTCGGCATTGCAAGGGCACTTGTCATACGGCCGGAAATCCTGCTTATGGATGAACCTTTCTCAGCCTTGGATGAATTTACCCGGGAACATTTGCACGAAGATTTGCTCAACATCTGGAGAAGAACCAACAAGACGATTGTCTTCGTTACCCACAACATCTCTGAGTCGGTATTCCTTTCGGACAAGATCTGTGTCCTTTCTCCTCATCCAGGCAGGCTTTCTGCGGTCTTGGATGTTGACTTCGAAAGACCTAGGCACATGGCAATCAAAAGCACGGCGGAATATACCGCGAAAGTATTTGAAGTTCGTTCATCATTCGAGGGGGTGTAGGATGGATAGACCGAAGAAAAAAGATCATTCAAGCAGTCTCGTCACCTTGGCATGGACACTGGGCTTTTTCCTTATCTGGGAAATCTTGGCATTTCTGGTAGCAAACTCAGCTCATATACGGTCCCCGGAAAAGGTGCTTCCACATTTCTGGAAGATCATCGCAGCTGCATTCAATACAAACAAAGTAAACGGAAGCCAGACGGCCATCCAGCTTGTATGGCTGAATGCAAAAGTTACATTGTTCCGTTCTGCTGAAGGCTTTGCAATCGGAGCCGGCATAGGTTTTCTTCTTGCTGTGCTTATGAGCCTGTCAGGCGCCTTGAAGAAGATTTTCTTTCCATATCTGATGATCATCCAGATGATTCCTATTCTTGGCATGGCACCTATTCTCCTGTCCTTGACAGGCAATATCAATCAGAGTCGGATAATCATCGCAGCAATATTGACGTTCTACCCTGTGGCAACCAATATGCTTGCCGGCATTGAGTCCGTAGAGGAGGAGATGCATGAACTCATGTATTCGTATGCTGCAAACAAATGGCAGATTTACGGAAAGATGCTTTTGCCTGCAAGTATCCCATACCTTTTTACAGGGCTGAAGGTATCTGCTCCACTTGCCATTACTGCTTCGATTTTGGTCGATACCCTGCAGGGGGGCATAGGGTTGGGATGTCTGTTGTCCCAGTCTTTGAAGGGCGCAATGACACGATATGTGTTCTGGTTGATTGTGGTGATCAGTGCGGCAATAGGAATCATGAGCTACGTTGCCATGGGGATAATTGAAGATATTGTTTCTCCGCACAAGAAAGCAGAAAGGGCCTGCAGAGGATAGATGCAATGAAAAAAAGACTTGGTATCCATTGGGAATCGACTTCAACGATCGTATATCCGGTACTTTTCGGAATCCTTCTCTTTGCTATGTGGCAAGGAGGCCTGCTTAACATCCTGCTTGGTACTGATACGAATACATTGCCGCCTCCCAGCAAGATAAATTCAATCATCAGTGACAATACTGCAAAGATCCTGCTGAACCTGAAAGCTACGGTCATAGTGGCTTTGATTGGATTGCTGGTAGGTTCATTGGCAGGGTATGGACTTGCAATCATTGCAGCTGAACACAAGAAATGGGGTGCTGGCGGGATAACCTTGGCAGCTGCATTCAATGCCGTGCCGATCGTAGCACTTGCACCTGTGATGAATAACCTGACTAAACAGCTTTCCTCGGACGTTGACTTTCGTTCTATGCTTGCCAAGACCTTGGTAGTTGTAATCGTATGTATCGACGGTATGGCCGTCAATGCATTCAGGGGACTGACGGAACTGAAGCCGTTTGCTGCTGACCTGATGAAGACCTATGCGGCAAGCAACTTTACGATTTTCAGGAAACTTCTGTTTCCGAACAGTGTCCCTTACATATTTACGGCCCTCAAGGTGAGTCTTCCAGCAAGTATTATCTCAGCATTGGTCACAGAGTATTTTTCCGAGAAGGTAATCGGAGTCGGCCGACAGATTCGTGAGAATATCGTAACAGCGCAGTTTGCGACTGCATGGGCTTACATCGTCGTATCGTGCCTGCTTGGTGTCGTACTTTACGTGGTGTTGCTCTTTGTTGAGGCTGCCGTTATGAAAAATAGGAACAGGAACTAAGAGGGTGACCGTACCGCGACGGTTCAACATTCAGAAAGGAATGAGGGTAAAAAAATGAAAAAAATGATCACATTATTGATGGTCTGTGCAGTGTCCGTTGCTGCATTTGCGAACGGCAACACGGAATCAGCTCCAGCCCCGACACCGGTTGCAACGACTGCATCGGCTCCTATGACCAACGGCGAACGCATCAAGGCTGCCGCTAAGGAAGGCAAGGTCGGTAACTGGGGACTTGGCAATGAATATGAGATTCAGGCCCTGCTTACCAAGTACGGCTGTCCTACTGATTTCTTGAGCCAAGACTTCACGATGGATGGCTTTGACGATGATTCCATTACGCTGGCATCAGCCATGACGTACAACGAACTGGGCCTTGTCAAGAATAGCTACGAAGGCGGCTATGGCTATGGAGACAAGGTAGGCACCATAGACATGAACGATGAAGGTGTCGCCATGTTGGAAGATAACATCTTCTGTACGACGAAATTTGCAGAAGAGAATCCAAACACGGTGAAAGCGTTCCTGTATGCGTCCCTCAAGGGTTGGAAGACTGCCTGTGCTGATCCTGAAGCAGCTGCAAAGATCGTGTACGAGTATGGCTCTTCGGTATCTGCCGGACACCAGTCCTATATGGCCAAGGAAGTCAAGAAATTGGCAGAAACCGACACCAAGGGCAATCACGTAACAAATTATGGCTATATGGATCCTGATGCAATGGCTCAGACTCTCAAGCTGGCGCAGACATACATCAAACTTGATGATCATAGTGCAGCTGACAAGCTCAAGGCTCTTACGCTTGATGATATCCGCGATACTTCCTACTGGAAAGCTGCCACGGATTCAAAGGATGGGACAGATCTTGGCAAGCCTGAAAAAACATCAGTCAAGATACAGCTCAAGTGGTTGCCGCAGGCACAGTTCATGGGCTACTACGTTGCACTTAACAAGGGATACTACAAAGACGTAGGTCTTGATGTACAGATTATTCCTGGTGGCGGCGATATCGCAGAGACGACAGCTGTGTACAACGGTACGGTCAATTTCGGTGTAACGTGGGTCTCAAATCTGATTTCTGCAGATGCGGCTGACATGAACCTCCTGGAGGTCGCACAGATCTTCCAACGCTCAGGTCTTGTCCTGGTATACAAAAAATAATCCAGTCAATGCATGACGAGGAAAGGGAAGGTGAAAGATGATGGATTTAATTGTTAAAAACGGAAAAGTCGTGACGGCTTCTGAGACATTTGTTGCTGATTTGGCGGTCAAAGACGGGAAAATCATTGCAATAGGCAAAAACCTGGAACCGGATGCCAAGACAGTGATAGATGCTGAGGGGAAATACGTACTGCCGGGAGCCATCGACGCACATACCCACCTCGCCATGCCATTCGGCGGGACGATTTCTTCCGATGATTACTTTGCAGGAACAAGAGCTGCAGCATGCGGGGGAACGACGACGGTCTTTGACTTTGCACTTCAGGACTTTGACGAGCCTATGGTCGATGTCATCAAACGTCGGGATAAGCTTGCAGCACCGCAAGCAGCAGTCGACTATGCATTTCACATCGGAGTCAAGGATGTCCATGGGGAACTCCTTGATTCAATGAAGGATGCAGTGGAGTATGGGGTCCCGTCGTTCAAGGTATTCATGGTCTATGACTTCGGAGTCACCGACGGTGTATTCTATCGTCTGCTGGAGAAATCAAAGGAAGTGGGGGCTATGATTTCTGTCCATGCAGAAAACAATGAGATGGTCAACTATCTTACCAAGAAATATCTTTCTGAAGGTAAGACAAGTCCTTGGTATCATTATCTCTCACGTCCTGAATTTGTCGAAGCAGAAGCTGACATGAGAGCTATCCAATGGGCAAAGGAAACCGGCGCAAAGCTTTATATCGTACATCTGGCAAACAAGCAGGGCGTAGAAGCTGTGACAAAGGCCAAGGAAGAAGGGTATCCGATCTTTGCCGAGACCTGTCCGCAGTATCTTCACTTTACCTGTGATGTATACAAACGCCAGGACGGAAGGAACTTCGTCTGCTCTCCACCGATGAAGGGACAGGAAAGCCAGGATGCCATATGGGCTGCACTGAAACGGGGTGACATCGATGTCGTAGCGACTGACCATTGCCCGTTCCAGCAAAGCGAAAAGGATTGGGGACTCAATGACTTTACCAAGATACCGAATGGCTGTGCCGGTGTAGAAAACATGTATCCCTATATGCTCGATAAGGCAAACGAAGGTGTCATTACCTTCAATAAAGCTGTTGAAGTCTGCTCCACCAATCCGGCAAGGATATTCGGATGTGCCCAGAAAGGTAGCCTTGCAGTAGGTAAGGATGCTGATATCGTCATCTATGATCCGAACAAGGACTTTACCATTACCTGTGCAAACATGCATTCTGATTCCGACCATACCATCTGGGAAGGAACCAAGCTGCATGGATATCCCGAAATGACATTTTCCCGTGGCAGGATGGTCTATAAGGACGGCAAGTTCCTTGGAAAGGCTGGTTATGGCAAATTTGTAAAACGGAAGCTGAGCTGATAGACAGGAATCAGGAAAAGGACTGAAATAATGGACACTTCAATTTTTGAAAACAAACTGATCGTAAATGAAGCAGACCGCTGTCTGCTGTGTAGCGATGCGCCCTGCACGGCAGCATGCGGCAAGTCCAATGATCCTGCGCAAATGCTGCTGTCCCTGAGATTTGAAAATGCTCGGGTTGGAGGCTTCTTCAATCCGGCATTATGTGCTGATTGTAATGCCGGCTGTGAAAAGTCATGCCTGCATTATGATTTTCCAATTCGTATAAAGAAAGTGGCTGCCATCCTTGAGGACAAGGACCTTGCACCGAAAGAAGCTGATCTTTCCTGTATGTTCCTGAATGTAAGATGTGAGAATCCATTCTTGCTTTCTTCCTCAGTGGTGGCAAGCAATTACGAGATGTGCAGAAGAGCTCTGGAAATGGGCTGGGCAGGTGTAGTATTCAAGACCATTGGATTCCTTGTTCCCCATGAGGTTTCTCCTCGCTTTTCTTCACTGAGAAAGGAGTCGACGCCGTTTGTCGGATTCGGAAACCTTGAGCAGATTGCCGAACATTCACTTGAGGAGAATCTCAAATTCATTTCAGACCTCAAACGTGATTTTCCCAAAAAAGTGATGATAGTCTCGATCATGGGACAGTCTGATGAGGAATGGACTGAACTTGCAAAGCTGTCACAGCAGGCAGGAGCGGACATGATTGAATGCAATTTTTCATGTCCACATATGAGCGGAGATGGACTGGGTTCGGATGTCGGGCAGAAACCGGAACTAGTAAAACATTACACCCAATGTGTCAGGAAAGGGACGGACCTTCCTATCCTGGCAAAAATGACTCCTAACCTTGCACATATGGAAATTCCGGCAATTGCTGCCGTTGAAGGAGGAGCTGATGGCATCGCAGCCATCAATACCATAAAAAGCTTGTCCGGTGTTGATCTCAACATGCTCTCTTCCTCACCTGTTGTACACGGCATGTCATCTGTTTCCGGCTATTCAGGCAAGGCAATCAAGCCAATAGCCTTGAGATTCATCAGTGACTTGGCACAGTGTGAACAGCTGGTAGGTATTCCGATCAGTGGCATGGGGGGAGTCGAGACTTGGCGTGATGCATTGGAATTCATTGCCTTGGGCTGTACGACGGTACAGGTGACGACTGCAGTCATGCAATATGGCTATAGGATCATCGATGACCTGAAAGCCGGGCTGTCAAGTTACATGTATGAACACAGGATAGGTAGTGTTGCTGAGCTCATCGGACTTGCAAACGAACATATTGTTCCGACGGATGAACTTGACCGTAATACCATAATGTTTCCTTCGTTCCATCTGGACAAGTGCCTTGGGTGTGGGCGTTGCTACATTTCATGCAGAGATGCTGGTCATCAGGCTATAACGTTTGATGCAAAGACAAGAAAACCCAAGCTGATAGGAAACAAATGTGTGGGATGTCATTTGTGTCGGTTGGTCTGCCCTGCAGGCGCAATCGGGAAGAGCAAGCGCATTCCTAAGCAAAAGCCACATACACAGGAGGTGAGGGCGTGAGCAACAGATTGAAGAAGGCAGAGAAAATTGCGCTTGAGAGCATAATGCCGGCACAAGATTTTCGCACTGTGGAAAGTGAGCTCCGTGACTTGCGAGGTGGCATAACCGAAATTCCTGTTACGGTCGAATTCAACAAGGATTTCAAGCCGTCACTTAAGAATCCCATTTCAGGAGGTTGTTTCGTACACGGATTCATACGGATGAATGAAATGCTTGCAAGGATCAATGGCTCACCCTATCGACAGAACGAAAATGGGAATGGTATCAAGCGGATTTACCTTACTGACTGGGATGGTATATTCCTTTTGTCAGTTACGATGATTCATGGAAGTGAATATTTATATTCAGTTACCAGCGAAGAAGTTGAATACCTGCTCAGTAACTGCAGGCATCCGAACATCATTGCGGAAGTCTGAATAAGACAAAAATTTGTTTAGTTATTATGGAGGGTAAAATTATGTATGAATGCAGTCTCGAACGAATGACAGACAAGATCAAGACCTTTTCTACGTATGGTGATGCAGGACATGGCGGAATAACGCGTTATTCTCTTTCTCCTGCCGATATTCAGGCGAGGAATGAATTTATCAAGCGCATGAAGGCCATCGGTGCCGAAATAGAAATCGACGATGTGGCAAATATGTATGCGACACTTCCCGGCAGTGATCCCGATGCAAAGCGCATCGTAATGGCATCACATGTCGATTCAGTAAAGAATGGCGGTAACTATGATGGTATCCTGGGGGTCATGAGTGCCATGGAAGCTTTGGAAACCGTCGTCGCAAAGAAAATTCCTCATAAGCATCCCCTTACTGCCATGGTATGGACGAACGAGGAAGGCTCCTTATATCCACCTGCCATGATGTGTTCCGGCATCGTCTGCTATGACTATCTGCCGGATGCCATCAAGGAAAAATTCAGGAAGGAGGATATGCTTGCGACGAAGGATATCCTGACAGGCAAGACGACCTTCGGAGAGGCATTGGAAAAATCAGGATTCAAAGGTGATGAAAAGAACCGGCTCAATCCTGACAAGTATCTGTGCATGTTTGAAACCCATATCGAACAGGGACCGATTCTTGAGGATGCAGGCAATGATATCGGTGTAGTTGACTGTGTACTTGGTATGTTCAACTACCGCGTGAAGTTCTATGGTCAGACGACACATGCCGGGACATTCCCCATGCCCAAACGTAAGGATGCATTCTTTGCTGCTGCCCAGGCCCTTGTTTACCTTCACACAGAAATTGACAAGCTTGGACTTCCTGAACTTGTGTATACGACAGGTGAAGTAGTCTGCCATCCTTGTGTACATACCTGCGTCCCTGATTACTTTGATTTTTGCATAGATGTCCGTCACGAGGATCCAAAAGTCCTTGAAAAGGTCCTTGAAATCGTAAAAAGCTGTGCTGACAGGGAATGGACCGGCTGCACCTGCAAGGTAGAAAAGGCTTGGAACCGTGATACGGTGTACTGGGATAAGAAACTTGTTTCCTATGTCAAGGAAGCAGCGGAGGAAGCTGGTGTATCACACCAGTATATCCATTCTGGAGCAGGACATGATGCCCAGTTTGCATCTTACATGTTGCCGACGACAATGGTCTTTGTTCAGTCCAAGGATGGCTTGAGCCATTGTGAACCTGAATATTCATCACCCGAGCATTGTACCGAAGGTGCCACGGTCATGTTGAATGCCGTACTTAAGGCAGATAAGGATTGAAGGGAGCACAGGAATAGAAAATGACAGGAAAAGAAATCTCAGAGACGCAGAAGAAATACAACCTCCAGTCATGGAGCAAGCAGGCAAACATAAATCCCCTTGCCGTGAAAAAGGCGGAGGGAATTTATTTCTGGGACTATGAAGGCAACAGGTATACTGATATGTCTTCCCAGCTTGTGAACCTGAATGTGGGTTTCGGCAACAAGGCAATCGGGGATGCCATCAAAGCCAAGGTCGACCAATACTGCTTTGTCGGACCCGGCTATGCGGATATTTCCCGTGCGACACTAGCCAAAAAGATTATCTCGCTTCTACCGGAGAGTTTTGGGAAGGTGTTTTTTACGAATGCCGGAGCCGATGCGAATGAAAATGCCATAAAGATTGCCCGTATGTATACGGGCAGGAACAAGATCATGAGCCGGTACCGGAGTTACCATGGTTCATCCTTCGGCGCCGGTAACCTTACCGGCGAGCCGAGGAGATTTGCACTTGAACCGGGAGTCCCGGGATTCATCAAGTTCTTTGACCCGTATCTCTACCATGAGAAGATTCCGTTTGCAAGTGAAGAAGATGCTTCTGCATATTATATTTCCAAACTTGAAGAACAGATACAGTATGAAGGCAGAGCTGCCATTGCGGCAATCGTGATGGAGACAGTCACGGGTTCCAACGGTGTGATCATACCACCGAAGGGTTACTTGAAAGGTGTTCGCGCACTTTGTGACAAATACGGTATATTGATGATATGCGACGAAGTCATGGCTGGCTGGTACCGTACAGGGACATGCTTTGCTTTCGAAAACTTTGGCATTGTTCCTGACATCGTGACGTTCGCCAAGGGTGTGACCTGTGGATATGTGCCCTTGGGTGGCGTGGCGGTTTCCTCTAAGATTGCTGCATACTTCGATGACCATCTGCTTTCCTGCGGCCTGACCTATAGCGGACATCCCCTTGCCTGTGCAGCAGGCGTTGCCTGTGTCAACTATTATGAAGACGCACACATTGCAGGGAATGTCAAGAAATCCGGTGCATATCTGGCCAGGCGGCTTGATGAGATTGCAGCAAAGTATGACTGCGTGGGTGAAGTGCGCCATATAGGGCTGTTCTCTTCCCTTGAACTGGTAAAGGACAAGAAGACTCATCAGCCATTGGTTGAGTATGGGTATGATCCTGACGGAGTCATGGCTAAGATTGTCGGCAAATTGAAAGCAAAGGGTTTCATGACCTATTCTCATGAAAACATGATCTTCGTGAATCCTCCGCTTATCATTACCGTCGAACAGCTCAAGGAAGAACTGGTGAAACTGGAAGAAGTACTGAAGGAAATCTAGATGGCACCGGAATGAGGTTATATGTCACTTACAGTCGGTAATCTATATCATAATGCAATATCGTCATTTAACCTTAGCCTGCTTGCTGGCCAGGATGGTCTTGAACATACCGTGGAATGGGTCCACATGGTGGAGAGCATCGAAGTCTCCGAGTTCCTGCGTGGCAATGAAATGGTGTTCACTGCCGGGTATCTCAATGACCGTCCTGACTGGCTGTTGGATTTTGTCAAGACACTTTACAAGGCAAATGCAGCTGCATTGTTCGTGAATATCGGTCCATATATAAAAGGAGTTGATGATGATGTAATCAAATACTGCAATGAAGTAGGGTTTCCATTGTTTTCCGTACCTTGGCAGTCAAGGCTTGTGGATATCACGCGCTATTTTTCCCGTAGGATCATCCACAATGAGAAAGTAGAAAGAAATGTTGCCATGTCAATGAAGAACCTTATATTCAAGACAGGTGACAGGCAGGAAAGCATCAAGGCCATGCAACGGTTCGGCTATGTCACGGACAGCAAGTTCTCTTATGTGAACATTACCGTGGAAAGCGTTGACAATGACCGGCATCAGGAAAATATCAGGGCAATGAAGCGCCTCTTTCGAGCAACTTGCCGGACAAAAGAAAATCAATATCATCTGGCTGACTTACGAGAATAACATCATATGTGTACTTACTGAGGGAATTTTGATAAAGTACGTAAGTTCTGCTCTGAAGCATCAAGGGCAACTGCAGAGAAATACAGCCGACGCTACCATCTGTTCTGTGGTGTTTCTGACATTGCCCAGGGATATGACAATCAGTTGGTCAACTTTGAAAAATCTGTCAAGGCAAACTACATGGCGGTGAAACAAAGGAAAAAGGCTGGTGTTTCATACTGACCTTGATTTCTACAAACTGCTTCTGGACGTGAAAGACAAGACTTGCTTGCAGGGAGTACTATGATGAAATCTTGAAGCCGCTGGAAAACTATGATGCCAAGAACCATACGAAACTTACGGAATTCCTGCAGATATATCTAGGGTTGCAACGGCTCTCCCGCCGCCGTCGCAGAGCGGATATCCATACATCGCAACACAGTTGCAAACCAAGTCAAGAAGATTGAACACATTACAGGCTGCAATCTGCTGAGCCTGGATGATAAGGTCCGTTATGTAATTGCATTTGCGATAAGGGATCTGTTCTGAGTGGAGTGCATCTGCACATGGTCCTTTGGAATGTGTGACAGACGATTTGATTGACGGGTATAAGCTGAATCTATACACTTCAGGAAAGGAAAGACAACAGCATAAAAGGCAGTCTGTCTTTTTTCATTGTCTTGCAAAGGAAAGTACGATATGTCAACACAATTCACTACTGCAGGATGCGCTGTCATGGGTGAAAACGCACTTGAAGATGCTGCCGGAAAAATTGCTGCCTTGGGATCCAAGGCCCTTATCATTACAGGAAAGCATATCACGGCATCCGGAATCATCAGGATGCTTGCTGATTTACTGGAACAAAAATCAATCCGGTATTCAATATTCAATGAAATAACCGGTGAACCGACGGATAAAATGGTAGAAATGGCGGTTTCTGCCTATAAGGCAGAGAAATGCGACTTCATAATAGGAATCGGTGGCGGTTCTCCTCTTGACAGTGCTAAGGCCTGTGCAGCCATGAGCGTACTTGATGGAAGGATTCCTGATTATGCAGGAAAGGAAATCGTTGGGAACCTGCCACCTTTGGTGTTGATACCTACGACAGCAGGGACTGGCAGTGAGGTTACGAAGTTTACCGTCATAACAGATACAGCATCAGATGTAAAGATGTTGCTTAAAGGTGAGGCCTTGCTTCCTGATCTTGCAGTGGTAGACCCGAAGTTGACCTATGGTGCACCGAAGAGTGTCGTTGCAGCGACCGGAATCGATGCCCTTACGCACGCGGTCGAAGCATATACTTCAAAGAAGGCCACTCCTATGACCGATATCCTTGCCTTGTCAGCCATCAAGCGTATCTTCACATACCTTCCACGGTCATATAAGGACAAAAATGATGCAGAAGCACATGACGAAATGGCAATTGCTGCATATGAGGCAGGTATCTGCATCAACAATTCCTCCGTTACCGTCGTGCATGGCATGTCACGCCCTATCGGGGCTTTGTTTCATGTTCCTCATGGTGTTTCGAATGCCATGTTGATTGTGACCTGCCTGGACTATGTGCTTGACGGTTGCTATGGCCGTTTTGCTGAAATTGCACGGCAGATCGGTGCTGCAGGCAAGAACCTTGATGATGAGCATGCTGCGCATAAGTTCATCGATGCTCTCAAGGAATTGATCAAGGCTGTTGAAATCCCGACTACCAGGGAATATGGACTGGATATGGATAGATTTGAAGCCTTGAGTGACAAGATGGCCGGTGATGCACTTGCAAGCGGAAGTCCTTCAAATACCCGTAAGTCACTTTCCAAGAGTGATATCCTTGCAATGTATAGGCGTGCGACTATGTAAGGGAAACTATAGAAGAAAAAAGCATCGGGTTGATTACCGATGCTTTTTTTTACTTGGATACTTATCCTTTTGATTTCATGCACAATTATGACAAGAGAAATATTGATATTGAATGCTTTTCAGACGTATTTTTATAGAATCTGAATTATTTTGAAGTCTTGATAAATGAGATCAATGGAATTGGAGGAAACCTCATTTTACTTAGAATCTGATTTACATCGTTGCATAAAGTTGCTTCTAAAACCAACGAAATACAATTAAGAACTGTATCATTTTTCTGTTGCACGTCTTTGAAAGTTTCATCAGTTTTTATGCTTGCTATATAAAAAATTTCAATTGTTGCATCAACTTTTTTATCATGAAGAAAAGAACAATTATATTTAATAGTTGTTTCTGTTTTTCCTTTGTCCTTTGGAACAGAAATAGCCGTATTCATTTGTACTTCATATTTATTACCAGGTATAAATCTCTTTTTTACTTCAAAAGATGATTTTATCATTGAAAAATCAATAACATTAGTCATTTTCTTTCTCCACGTGATTGCTGATACTATAATAACTAAATTTTGAAGATTCTTCATGTGCAACTTCTAAATTAGCAATATCAACTGTAGTTTTTTCTGTATGTTCCCATTGGAAAGCTGTAACAATATATGGACTTCGTATATTCATATTTTTGTCAATAAGACAAAAATATGGCTTGCATCCAATTACATCTGATAATTCAACAAGTTTATCAAGTGTGAGATTTCGATCACCAGAAAGAAGAGAGGTTACAGCTGCTTTTGATTTTCCTAGTTTTTCTGCTATATCAATTTTTTTTAAATTATTTCGTAACATCCACTTATAAAATTCGCCAGTAACAACGTTTCTGAATGTCATTTTTTTAACATCCATATCATTGTCCAAGGCATTAAAGTCCTCTTTGAATTTTGTCAATCCGCCCATGTTTGTTTTCCTTTATACAATTCATTTCATTCAAATATTTATCTCGTTGATTTCTCATATTTTGTAGTTCTTTTTTAGGCCATTTTTGAACTTTCTTTATAATCCCATATATTGCAACTAATTTCTTTGGTTTAGGACACCATATGCATGCAATCCTCAATTGATGACATTTTATCTCCCAAACCTTTTCTTCCAGAGGCTTGAATTTTTCTTCATTACAGTAATTCAGAGGATCTGTGTTAATAGCATTCAAAACAGCAAATACTTTTTTTCGTTGTTTTGAATCTTCAAATTGTTCATCAGGAAAGTCATAAACAAGAGTTTTGTACTTTTTGATTTTTCCTTTTAAATTTTCATCGCAACCATAGACTACAAAAATAAAATCTTTTGTCCAAAGTTCAATCTCAAAGTTAACATAAACATTAACTTTTGTCAAATTTTCGTCCATTTCCTTATTGACTCCAAATCAAAACAAATTACTACTTTTTAGGGAAACTGCTACAAATGATCAGTTATCATATATAACCTACAAAACTAACAAGTTGTTTTTTTGTACCTTTTGGTGGCATCTATCTAACATTTGTTTTACCTGCTTTTGTTGTGATGGTATAAATTTTTCTGGTGGTAGGTCGATCGATGATTTTAACTTGGACTGGAATTCCAAATACAAAAGTTCTGAATACATAAGTGCATCGGCGTTTCCTGATGCAATGGAACTGACATGATATATTCCTTTGTAAAAGTAACCGTCGATGGAAATTAAACTAAAAAGACAGGATAATGAATAAGATTATTGAATTAATTGACAAGGAATTACCTATATGAAGGACAAGGTATTTGACCAATTCTTTATACATGAAGACTTGTTGGATTATCCTATGATATCACAGGAACTATACTGCAAAGAAAGGATAAGACGAATTGGACTATTATTCCTGTCTGGCATAAATCAGCATGCTTTTCAATTGCTTGAAGATGGCAGAAGGGGAACCGGTATATAAGAGTATCTGAAACCTGTTGCTATCTTTTGATCCCTCTGTAGCCATGGTCAAGCGGTCCCCTGCCATGCCCTAGGTCAAGCTTTGCTGCAATTGCCCCGTACACATAGGTCTTTGCCTCTTTTGTGGCTTCCTGCAGACTCAGTCCCCTTGCAAGATACGAGGCGATGGCACTGGAAAGGGTACAGCCGGTACCATGGGTGTTGGGATTGTCTACCATCGGGGAGGTAAGCCAAAGTGGTTGTCCCTTGTACCAGAGCAGGTCGTCGGCCCTGTCTTCCAAATGACCTCCTTTGACCAATACTGCCATCTTTGTTTTTTCAGCAATGATTTGAGCAGCTTGTTCCATTTCTTCTTTATTGTGTATTTCAAGACCTGAGAGTACGGCTGCTTCGAACAAGTTCGGTGTAATGATGTCTGCCATTGGCAGCAACTTGTCTATAAGCGTGCCGACTGCATCTTCCTGCAGCAATCTGCCTTTGCTGGTCGCAATCATTACAGGATCCAATACGATGTTCTTTGCTTTGTAAGCTGTAAGTCTTTCTGCTATCGTGCAAATAAGTGGCGCTGAAGCAACCATGCCAATCTTTACAGCATCCGGCCGTATATCAGAAAAGACACTGTCTATCTGTGCGCCTACCGATGCAGGGGAAATTTCTTCGATTTTCTGGACACCCATTGTATTCTGTGCCGTTACTGCAGTAATGACACTCATGCCGAATACACCATTTGCCAGCATGGTCTTTAAGTCTGCTTCTATTCCTGCGCCACCGCTGCAATCGCTTCCGGCTATTGCGAGTACTGTTTTCATACTATTGCCTCCAATTCTCTGAGATCTGTGATATTGTAAGGAACTCCATCAAGTTTTCCAGTTCCTATGTGAACCGTAGCAAAGCCGGCCTTCATGGCACTCGTCGCAGCGTGTACTGCATCTTCAACTACCAGGCTGCCGGTCCTGTCCAAGTGCAATCTTCTTGCAGTCTCACTGTAAAAGGCCGGTTCCCTTTTTGGAATGCCGATCTCTTTCTCACTGACAATACCGGAAAGCAAAGGAAGGATACCATTGTTTGAAAAGCAAGCTTCCAACAGGGGGCGGTCCGTGGCACTTGCAACAAATATCTCTATCTGTCTGTCTTTCAAGAAAGCAAGGACCTCTTCTGCATGCGGAAGCAGCTTGACTTTTTCCCCGTACCATTGCTGCAAGGTCTTGTCATACCAGACCTGCATGCTCTGCTTGGTTTCATCGAGCTTGAAACGATCAAGAAGGTAGATGATACCCTCCTCAACACTTTTTTCAGCCAGGATAGCATTGATGTCCACTGGTGGAACGATTCCCTTTGCCTTGAGCAGATTTACCGTAATGCTGTTCCAGATCCAAAGAGAATCGAGCAATGTGCCATCAGCATCAAAAATTACTGCGTCAAACACCGTGTAACCTCCTTTCTAAGTTCTTCGGTTGCTTCCTTTATATGTTTCTGTGCAAAGATAGCACTGACAATTGCTACGCCGGCAATTCCACAGCCTTCAAGTTGTGGAATGTTTTCCTTTGTAATGCCCCCGATACCGACGACCGGAATTGTCACTGCGTGACAGATGGACTGCAATATATCTGGTGACAGGTGGGATGCATCTGCCTTTGTCGAGGTAGGAAAGACCGCTCCGACCCCAAGGTAATCGGCACCGTTTGTTTCTGCCTGCAATGATTGTTCGATAGTGGAGGCCGAGACTCCCAGGATCATTGAAGAAGGAAGTTCCTTTTTTGCTCTGCTGCATTCAAGGTCACTCTGACCTACGTGAAGCCCATCTGCTTTTGCTGCCAGTGCAACGTCAAGTTCATCGTTGACGACCAAAGGTACTCCATACCGATGACAAAGTCTTGCAAGACTTTTTGCCTCTGCCACGTATTGGTCAAAGTCCAGTGCCTTTTCCCTTACCTGTAACATTGTAATACCACCGGACAAGGCCTCTTCCACAGCTTCTTCCAGTTTTTTCCCGTTCAACCAGCTTCTGTCTGTTATTCCATACAGCAGCAAGCTGTCAGCCAATGATTTCATAATGTGCCCTCCGATTCAGAACCTTTTCATCAATCAACCCGATGCTGTCGATGAGATGGATACCATAGGAAGCATTGCCTTCTCCTTCGTCCGACAGTTCCTTCGCTATTTCACCTGCAACATTCATCTGTGTGATTGCTGTTAGAGTTGCACCGAAAGGATCGTTTCCTGAAGCTAGGTAGGCTGCAATGACTGCAGTGACCATGCAGCCGGTTCCTGTGATGGAGGACATCATGGCATCTCCGTTCCTGAGGATTGCAGTCCGTACTCCATCGGAAACGATATCAATCTTGCCGCTTATGGCAATGATGCAACCAAGTTTGGAGGCAAGTGTTTTTGCCTGCTGTATCGTCCTGTCAAGCGAGGCATCCTCGATCTTGTCACCTTCGTCTGCATCTACTCCCCGTGTTGAAGTAGTTCCTGCCGCAATTGCCTTGATTTCAGAAGCATTTCCTCTGATTGCGCTGATTTTAAGTTCACAAAGCAACTTTCGGACTGATTCACGTCTGAAAGTCGAAGCACCGATACCGACAGGGTCAAGTACAATGGGCTTCCCTGCTGCATTTGCTGCTTTGCCGGCCTTGAGCATGTTGTTGATGATGGCTTCATTTGCTGTACCGATGTTGAGGTATAAGGCATCAGCCATTGTTGCGATTTCTGCTACTTCCTTCTCACAGTCTGCCATGGTAGGGGAAGCCCCGATTGAAAGCAGTATGTTTGCCACTTCATGGACTGTGACATAGTTTGTGATGCAGTGGACCAAAGGCTTCTTTTTCCTTACTGTTTCTGCAAGCATTTGTTTTTCTCCTTCAGTGATAGTAATTTTTCAGTACATATTTCCAGTACTGACGTGATGATAAGTACAGGAATAGACATGCCGAGTGCACAATTGATATGCAACAGATAGTGATAGAGCAGGAGACCTGCCAAGAAAACTACCAAAGAGGGGCCCTCAAGAAGTACCCTGGATGCGTTTTTTCTAAGGATGAAATAATCCGTAATCTGAATTGCAGCCATAGGTACAAAAATTGAGCTGATTGCATAAAGAAAAGGTTCCAGGCTTCCTGAAGGTACACTCAGTGCCAAGAGCAGTCCTATTGCAGTACAGATGATGGCAGAAGGGCGCTCTCTGAAGTCAAAGGTCTTCAAGGAAATGCCACAGGAATAAGCGTCAAGATAAGTAGTCGTGACAGTTGAGAGCACGATGACAAGGACACCGGCTACCGGAAGTCCGCTGTTTTTCAAAATGAGAGCAAAGTCGCTGCTTCCCTCATGCATTGCACAGCCAAGTCCGAGAAGATACATCCATGAGCTTGCGGCAAAGTAGACGATGGCACTGGCGAGAGGAATCTTTTCATTTGCTTTTTCTTCGCTGGTATAGTCTCCGATCAAAGGGAGCCATGACAAAGGCATGGCTATCGACAGTTCGAGCCCTGACCAGATTGTAATTGAATTGTCTATAGGCAACATGCCTCTTGTGGTCGTGAAGACTGTCCGGCTGGCTATGATGGTCAGAATGAACAGCAATGCCATGGTGACCGTAGGCAGGATGCCAGGTTCCTTGAAGTATGCAATGAGCCATACGAGGATAAGGAGTGCGATTGCGCTGGCCCATATTGCATAACCTAAGCGTGGGAGCAAAAGTTGGGCGGCACTTGCTCCGCTGTAGATCATGATTCCTGTCCACCCGACCAGTTGCAAAGCATTGAAGCCTGCAAATATACGGCTCCCGATTTTTCCAAAGGACAATGATGTACTGTCCATCGTTCCCATTCCTGTCTGCGTACCTATCAGGCCGACAAGGTACATCAATAGACAGCCTATCAGATGACCGATGATGATGACAAATATGCCCTTGTGCCATCCCAGAGGGGCAAGAAGGGTTCCTGTCATGATTTCTGCTATTGAAACTGCAGCTCCGAACCAAACCAGAGGAATTTTTTTCATGGATACATCCTTTATACTCCCTGAATTTTGGAATACAAAAGATGCAGTCAGCAGGCTCCCTCCGTTGGTATTGACCAAATCAGGTTCTAGGGTCGAGGTTGAAGACCTCCTCTCAGCCTGCTGACACAGACTCCCCTGCACAAAATATAAATCTATGGCTTATGCTACAGACAACAGTTCTTTTTATCAAGACCCTGTCGCAAACAGTAAATTTTATATCGGTATGCTACAGCTGTTTGTAAGGTGCAACACGACAAACAACAAGGATATTGCGCAACAAAATTGATTTGTTTTGGTTGTAATGTATTATTTTTGTTGCTATGTGTGTTGATTTGACCATTTGGCTATCTTTTGTTATATTTAAGTTGACAGAATGTGTTGCATATATGTAGTTGAGCAACACAGATGTGTTGCATGGATGTGTGTGGGTTCTTGGTTTATAAGATCCGATACAAGTATGACCATGATCTGGAAAGTGAATATATCCTCTACGATTATACGAACATAAGTTCCCTCGGCATCAATGCCTTTTTTATTCCTATCATTGCTGAACTGGAGGTGTACTATCATGTCAAGCAGAACCATACGTCCTGGAAGGGATTTCCGAGAACTGTTTACGCGCTGGAAAGGTAATCCGATTCTTACTGCTACCGATTGGCCATACTCGGTCAACACCGTGTTCAATCCCGGTGCCGTGGCCTATGACGGCAAAGTCTTGCTCTTGGCAAGAGCTGAGGACCGAAGAGGTTTTTCTCATTTGTCACGGGCAATCAGTACCAATGGAAAAGATGAGTGGGATATCTTTCCCAAGCCTGTCCTTTTTCCTTTGCAGGACTGTCCGGAGGAAAATTGGGGAGTAGAAGATCCTCGTATTACCTATATTGAGGAATTGGAAAAATATGCAGTGGTCTATACTGGTTTTTCATCTTCCGGCCCTATGGTCCGGCTTGCCCTTACTACCGATTTCATCAATTTTGGAGACAGGATTTCCATCATGCCTCCAGAGGACAAGGATGCTGCACTTTTTCCGAAACGGATTTTCGGCAGATGGGCCTTGATACATCGACCTATCGAACATGGTTCACATATCTGGATTTCCTATTCGGAAAATCTCAAGGACTGGGGAGACCATCATATCCTGTTGCCTACGCGCCCAGGAAGCTGGTGGGATTCTGCAAAGGTCGGTCTATGTACTCCGCCGCTTGAGACCAAGGAAGGCTGGTTGTTTATCTATCATGGAGTAAAGGGAACTGCTGCCGGATATATTTATCGTCTGGGACTTGCCTTGCTTGATTTGGATAATCCCAGCAAGGTTCTGAAACGAAGTGCCGGATGGGTATTTGGCCCAAGGGAACGATACGAAAAGAACGGGGATGTTCCTGATGTCGTGTTTCCCTGCGGTTGGATCCATGATGAAAAGAATGATGAATTGTCTATTTACTATGGAGCTGCAGATACAAGCATATGTCTGGCAACAGCCAAGTTGTCAGATGTGCTTGAGTATGTAATGAAATGCAGCAACTCGTATGAATGTCTTTAGAAGGAGAGAGCTATGGACGCAATATATCTTGTAGGAGGAAAAGGTACGAGACTCAGACCGCTGACGTATACGACGGTCAAGCCGATGGTACCGATAATGAACAGGCCTTTGTTGGAAAGGAAGCTTGGTCGTGCAGCGAGATCCGGTATCCGGCGTGCCATTTTGAGTACTGGATACAAGTCTGATATCATCGAAACCTACTTTAGTCAACATCCGATCAAAGGAATGCAGGTTCTTATAAAGAAAGAACTATCTCCGTTGGGTACCGGCGGCGCTATCAGGAATGCTGCGGCAGGACTGAGTGATGATTTTTTTGTGTTCAATGCTGATATATTGGAAGGCATAGATTTGGCGAAGATGGCACGTTGCCATAGACAGATGCATGCTGATGTTACCATTGCCGTGAAAAGGGTGGAAGACGTCAGGTCTTTTGGTGTTATTGAACAACGGGATGGATATGCCCATAGGTTCATTGAGAAACCACAGGCAGGAGAAACTTCAAGTCATCTTATCAACGCAGGTACTTATATCTTTTCCCCGGAAGTCATTTCACTTATTGCCCGAAATCAGGCAGTTTCTGTGGAGCGGGATGTCTTTCCTTTATTGTTGGAAAGGGGAAAGAAAATTGCAGTTTATCCGATTCGGTCCTATTGGCGTGACATCGGTAATCCTGAAGATTATCTGAGGGTACATGCAGATATCATGAAAGGTTTATACAGAATTCCGGAAGTAGATTACCGTAGCCAGCAGGTATACTGCAATGGCATTGCAACTACCTATCAGAACGATATGATGCGGGGACCCGTCTATATAGGAAAAAATGTACAGATTGGACCGGGAGCAGTAATCGGTCCCTATGCATGCATCGGAGACAACTGCCATATTCCAAGCGGTTGCCGCGTCGGTCGATCACTCTTATGGGAAAATGTACATCTTGGACGAAATGAGCAGACCTTTGGTTCCATAGTTACACCTTCTTGCCGTATCGATGGTTTGGAAGATGTCTTTGGTGATGTGAAATCTTCCCAGATTACCGATACTGCCGAGAATGTTGCTGCATTCCTGAATATAGAATAAGGACAGGGGAGAAAAATGAAGTTACTTATTGTCAGTTCATATCCACCACGAAAATGTGGTATTGCAACATTTACTCAGGATTTGGTTGCAAATCTTCGCCAACAGGAACCATCGGTTGAAATAGGTATCGTTGCTTTGGGTGACGGTACTGTCGGTTATGACGGGGATGTTGTCCATATAATAGAACATCACGATGCTGAAAGCTATCAAAAAGCTGCAGCTTGGATCAACGCCTCGGGTTATGAAGTACTGGTCATAGAACATGAATATGGCCTGTATGGAGCCAATGACGGAGAAGCTGTCCTTACTTTGGCCAAAGAAAGTAGATTACCTATAATTACGACGCTGCATACCGTGCTTGCCCATCCATCGAAACAGCAGCGTGATATTCTTGCGTCTCTTTGCAGGTCGAGTGCTGCTGTCGTGACAATGGCTTCCAATTCACGCCACATGCTTGCAAAGGTATACGGAGTACCAAAGACCAAGGTCCATGTAATACACCATGGCGTTCCTTCTCACGAGGGATATCCCTCAAGAACAGTATTGAAGCAAAGATATGGTATGAAAGGAAAGACTGTTGTCAGTACTTTCGGATTGCTTAGTGAAGGAAAAGGCATCGAATATGGCATTATGGCTATGGCAAGCGTTGTCAAGGAACATCCGGAAGCCTTGTATATCATTGCCGGTCAGACACATCCTGTCGTCAGAGAAAAGGAAGGCGAGCAATATCGAAGGAAACTTGAACAAATGGTAGCTGACAAAGGGCTTAAGAATAATGTACGGTTCATTGACAGATATTTTTCCCAAGAGGATCTGGTACGTCTCCTTTTGCTCAGTGACATATATATGACACCTTATCTAGGACGTGAGCAGGCTGTGAGCGGGACACTGGCATATGCAGCCGGATGTGGAAAAGCCATTGTGTCCACTTCCTATCCATATGCACAGGAGCTTCTGGCAGATGGGCGAGGGATACTTGCTGATTTTGCTGATCCGGATTCCTTGGCACGGGCTTTGCTGCAGTTGCTTGACCATCAGCAGCAAAGACTTGATATGGAGCAGAAGATGGCTGAATTTGGAAAGAATATGACGTGGGGGACTGTCGCCCGCAGGTACAAAGAAGTCTTTGCCCATGTCTTGGCTATGGAAAAACTGCTGTCTGTATGTCCCTCTGACCGGTGCCTGTTCAGGATGAGCGATGATACCGGTATGTTTCAGCATGGAATCCTTACGGTTCCTAATCTCCATGAAGGGTATACGACTGATGACAATGTCAGGGCATTGCTTCTTGCTGCTCTGCGTTATAAGGGAAAAAAGGATGAACGGATACTGGTCTTGGTCCAAAAGTATCTTGCATTTGTCGCATATGCCTATAAGGATGGATGGTTCAGAAACTTCATGGGATATGACCGGAAATTTCTTGGAGAGTGCGGTTCTCAGGATTGTTTCGGCAGGTGCCTGTGGGTCTTGGGGACCCTCAGCATTGCTTCTTGGCTACCGGGTTCGGTTACTGAAGTCTGTAACACTTTGTTTCAGCAAGCTTTTTCCTCAATTAGCAAAGTCACTGCCATTCGAGCCAAGGCCTATAGCATAATAGGACTTGCACATAGGAATGTAAAAGCAGAATCTCCTATACTTGTAGCATTGGCGCAGGATTTGGTTGCAGCCTATACCCGTACATATTCCGATTCATGGAGATGGTTTGAAGATGAAGTAACCTACTGCAATGCCATATTGCCGTTGGCTCTTTTCGAAGCCTATCGGACCACAGGTATGAAAAAATTCCTTGCTGTTGCAACTGATTCGTGTGATTTCCTTATCAAGCTGACCGTGCGGGATGGATTCTTTTCGACTGTAGGCTGTAAAGGATGGTGTCACAGAGGATCTGAACCTGCACTTTATGACCAGCAACCTGTCGAAGCAGCCGGAATGGTTCAGCTATGTCTTACTGCATATGATGTTACGCGTCAGGTTCGTTACCATGAACTGGCAAAGACCTGTCTGCTATGGTTTGCAGGGAAAAACCTGCTTGGACTGCCGCTTGCCGATGGAAATGAAGGTGGTTGCTTTGATGGCTTGGAAGCCCATGGAGTGAACCAAAACCAAGGGGCAGAGAGTATCTTGAGCTGGCAGTTGGCTTGGTTTTGGTGGCATGGAGAAAGAAAGTAAAGGAATCTTTGGCTGTTCCTTATAGTTTTCCTTCTGTCAGTTTCTTCAGATGCTCAGTGAGTTTCATGTTCTCGCTGTAGTCGACAGGACAGTCGATGATAACTGGCTTGTCCATGGAAAAGGCATTCTCAAGCGATGGAATGAGGTCTTTACACTTCTCTATCTTCATTCCCTCACAGCCCATTGCCCTGGCGAGGGCAACGAAATCAGGATTTGTGAAATCCACATAGCAATGGTGCCCGAAGCGTTCATCTTGTTTCCATTTGATCAGGCCATAGGCTGAATCGGTAAGAATAAGGACAACGAAATTTGTCTTGCATCTAACGGCAGTCTCCAGTTCCTGTACGTTCATCATGAACCCGCCGTCCCCGCATATAGCGAGGATCTTTTTGTCCGGATAGACCAGCTTTGCGGCGATGGCACCAGGAACGGAGATGCCCATGGTGGCAAATCCGTTTGATATGATGCAGGAATTCGGCCTTTCGCAGTTGTATTCTCGTCCGATCCACATCTTATGGGCTCCGACATCAGAGATAAGGATGGATCCTGCATCCATGACTTTTCTGACATCGTAAAGGATTTTCTGTGGTTTCATAGGGAAACTGTCATCATCTGCATAGCTTTCAAATTCTGCTACCATCTGGTTTCGTATGGCAAATGCCCATTCAGGTACTTCTTTCCTATAGGCACGTCTTTGGATTTCCTGCAGGGAGTCTTCTATGTTTCCTATGACTTCTATTTCGGCTTCGTACCGTTTGTTTATATGTGCGGATTCTGGGCCTATATGGATGATGCGCTTGTCACCGTCCGGGTTCCATTTGATGGGGGTACATTCCACAAGGTCATAACCGATTGCAATGACAAGGTCAGCCTGCTTGAAAACCAAATCCGGATAATCTTTCTGTGGGATTCCAAAAGACCACATGCTATATTTGTTCGTCCAGGGAATAATGCCTTTTCCCATCATGGTATTGACCACGGGTATCTTCAGTTTTTCTGCAAATTTTGTCACTGCTTCACCGCAATTGTTCCTTGCTGCTGAAGAACCTGCAAGGATGACAGGTTTCTGTGCCCGCGAAATGACGGTAGCAGCTTCCTCGATTGATTGGAATGTCGCCTGTCCTTCCTGGGCTGGAACCTTTTTCATCGGATGACCGTCTACTTCCATTTTTGCGATGTTGCAAGGAAGATCAATATGTGAAGCTCCCGGTTTTTCACTTTCAGCATACTTGAAGGCTATCCTGACGATTTCCATGACGGTATCGGGACGGACAACGGCCTTTGATCTTTTCGTGATCGGTTCAAACATCTTTACGAGATCTACGTACTGATGGGAGGTGAGGTGCATCCTGTCAGTCCCAGCTTGTCCTGTTATGGCTACCAACGGGGCCCCATCCATGTTGGCATCTGCTACTCCCGTGACAAGGTTTGTTGCTCCTGGTCCAAGCGTGGAGAGACATACACCGGCTTTGCCAGTCAGCCTGCCGTAGACATCGGCCATGAATGCTGCACCTTGTTCATGTCTTGTCGGAATGAATTCAATGGTGGACTTCTCAAGGGCATTCATGAGTTCAAGGGTTTCTTCTCCTGGGATTCCGAAGACATACTTTACTCCCTCTGCTTCAAGGCATTCTACCAGAAGCGTTGCCGTGTTTTTCTTGTTTCCGTCCATATTGTCTTCCTGACTTCTGTTGGTTCAAGGTGCACGATGACATCTATACAAATTGGAAAATACCACTAAAGCAGGAGCTACACAATAAGGAAGATTTGCATATGGACAATTTTGATGAAAAAGTTTTGACAATTGGACAAATCATCTTGAGAATTACAGTAAAAGACATTCCTGGATAGAAAAATACTGATAGATACGATATGTCATTATCGTCGGTCCCACAGTCTCTTATCCCGTGAAGGATGCTGTAAAATCAAAGTACAGGCTAGCATTTTGCATGATGATGGATTACCATTGCTACCTGTGCATAGTGCTTGCAGTATACCTGATGATAAAGGAGAAGACGCATGGATATCATGGAACGGATCAAGGGGGAATATGATGGACAGAGTGCGTTGCGGAAGAAAATCTCAGACTTTATCATGGATAATCTTTTACAAGCCTGTTTTTTTTCTTTGAAGGAATTTGCTTCTGCCAATGAAGTTACCGAAGCTACGGTGCTCAGTTATGGAAGAAGCATCGGTTGTGACAGTTATCTACAGATGAAGAAAGAACTGCAGAACCAGGCTATGAAGAGTTTTTCTTCCCAGAGCCGTCTGTCGGTATTGGCCAAGCAAAGTTCAAGCTTTGATGACCTGTTCCTCAAAGTGGAGACTGCTGAGATAAAATCACTGCGTACCATGTTTGAATACAATAGTCCGCAGAAGATACGGGCTATCTTGCCTTGCTGAAAACGAGCCCATGATATCTATGCCGTAGGGACACTGTGACAGTAGGATTTTCTCCGATTATTTTTCCAGGAGAATGAATTCACTTGGGTGTTCCTGTGAGGCTCTTGATCTCCAGGATATTTCACTGAGTCTGAGCAAGATATCGTCAATTGCTGCGAGTGACAGCCTGTTGGTTGCCATTACCATAACCCCATATGGAAAACCTACTTTGTCCATGGCTAGGCTTTGCAAATCAATAGGTATGCCTGTCATTGCCATTACCGATAGTCAGTATTCACCCATTGTTGCCGACTGTGATGAGTTCCTGTTGGTTTCCACTGAATTGTTCGGCTTGACCAATTCTCCTACCTCCGTCTTTGCCTTGATCAATCTTATAAGCATCCTTATGCAGTTTGATCTGCAGAAGGAAGAGCATGCACAGCAAGATTTGCAACCGGATATCCTGGCCCGGCGCTATGATGATATTCTCAATACTTTGAACTGAAAAATAGTATGTGATATCATACAAAAGCAAAAGTATCTTGTGAAAAGTTGATAAGCTGAAGTTACAAAGGAATCTATATATGGCTAGCTTGCTGTATATTACGTAAGAAACTATATTGTGTCTCGATATTGTCGGTTTTTTCCCTTTGCTAAGTATACATCCCTAGGTCCTAAATCTAATGTTTCCAAAAAAGATTTGTACTGTTTCAAAAGAATTGTTACATATTCAGATGAAATAATTTCAAATAATTTAAATTTTGTTCATTCTGGTGGGTAATTATTGACACAAGAGTATAACCTGTTATTTTGGTTTCCAGAGATTTTGATATACATATTATTCAACGTACACAGTATTTGAATGAACTTATCCAGTATTGTAATGAATCAGTTATCAAAGTGGTTACTGGCGTGCGTCGGTGTGGTAAATCAACATTGCTTAGCCAACTGTTCTATTCGTACTTGCTTGAACAGGGTACTGAAACCAGACAGATTATTTTAATCAATCTTGAATCATTGGAAAATGAAGAATTATTGGATTATCATCAGTTATATACATTCATTAAGTCTAGATTGGTTTCTGGCAAAATGAATTACATCATAATCGATGAAATCCAAAATTGTAAGGGTTTTGAACGAGTCATAGATAGCCTTTACCTATTGTCTAATACAGATATCTATATTACTGGGTCAAATGCCTATTTGCTTTCTAGTGATTTGGCGACAATGCTGACCGGTAGATATGTGATACTACACCTGTTGCCTTTTTCATTCAGTGAATATCAATGTTTTTTCCTAATCAGGAGAAAAGGGAATTGTTCAATGCATATATCAAGACGGGAGGATTTCCTTTCAGTACGGAACTGTTTGCGAAGGATCTAGATATCATTCCTTATCTTGAAGGTTTATATGCAACCATTGTGACCAAAGATATTGTTACCAGAGAATCAATCGAAGACATAAATACCCTGAATGCCATTATAAAAACTTTGGCAGGAAGTTTGGGATCTACAGTTTCACTTCAGAAGATAACCAATACTTTGAAGGCTGCTGGTAGGAAGGTATCAATAAACACCATTGAAAAATATATCAAGGCACTTTGTGACAGTTATTTGTTCTATAAAACCAATAGGTTTGATGTCCGTGGGCGACAATATCTCAAGACATTCGGCAAATATTATATTGTAGATACAGGATTACGGAATTTATTGTTTGCCCAACGCTCATTTGATTTAGGACATCAGATTGAAGATATTGTATTCCTCGAACTGTTGAGGAGAAAGAAAAAAATCTTTATAGGCAAGGCAGGAAACCTGGAAATTGATTTTGTCTGTCAGGTGCCATCTGGATTGGAATATTATCAGGTCAGTGCCAGTGTTTTAGATGCTGGGACATTGGAAAGGGAACTGAAGCCGTTGCAGAAACCTGGTGATAATTATCCAAAATACCTTCTTACCCTTGATGAAGTAGGAACCGGAGCCGACTATAATGGTATACGGCAACTTAATCTTATTGATTGGCTTTTGTCTATATAAGATATTGTATTTATGTTGTCTTTGTCGTCATGAGATGATGATATTCTCAACACACTTTGAACTGGCAATAGTACAGGATATACACCATTTTGCATAAAATTATAATAAATATTCAAAAACCTCTTGTATGAATTGATTGTAGCAATTACTATAAATCAACCTGTGGATTTAGGAAATCATAGGACACAATGCACTCATTCTGTAGTGAAAAGTATAGCGCAAGGAGAAAAAAATGAAAAAAAAGCTATTGAGTCTCATGGGTGTCGCTTTGTTTCTGGTGGGATTGCCTGTATTTGCAAACGGCACGGCCGAAAAAAGTTCTGCAACGGCTGAACAGACAGAAACTACTGCCACTTCTCAATTGGCCGATCAGATTATAGTCGGTAATCTGTCGGAACCAAAATATCTTGATCCCAATGCACCGGGTGTCGGTGGAGCCGAGGTCAACGTCTGCCAACAGATCTATGAAGGTCTTGTGACGATTGACAAGGAAGGAAAGGTCGTCCCTCAACTGGCTTCTGATTGGACAGTCAGTGATGACGGTATGGTATATACCTTCAATCTTGTTCCTAGTGTGAAGTTTTCCGATGGCACACCGGTTACTGGGGAGGATTGGAAGTGGTCGCTTTACCGCGCCCGTGATTACAAGCCTTCAAGCTATCGGTTCATTGCCGAGGACATTGATACCGTAGAAGCTACAGACAGCCAGGTCATCATTACCTTGAAGAAACCTGCAGCTCCGTTTATCTATGATCTTGCCAATTTCAATATGGTCGTCGGTTCGAAGGCCCATTGGGATGCAGTCGGTGATGAAGCTTACCTTGATCAGCCGCTTGGAACCGGTCCTTATATGCTCAAGTCCTGGGATCGTGGCAAGTCATTGACTCTTGTTGCCAATCCATACTATCGCAATGCAGACTATCCCAAGACCAAGGAGATCAAATATGTCATCGTTGCTGACGACAATACCCGCTATGATGCAGCTGCAGTCCGGGCAGTTGGATGTCATCGGTGATATTCCCTATAGCATTGTTCCGATGATCAAGGCTAACAAGAACCTTACCCTCGATATGTTTGATTCTACAAAGATCAGGTATTTGATTCTGAATACTACAAAGGCACCGTTCGATGATCCTGCAGTGCGCAGAGCCCTGTACTACGCGCTCAACAAACAGGAACTTGCTACTGCAATTACCGGTCCTTACGGTACTCCGGTTGCGGCTTTGGTAAGCCCGACTCAGGGAAAGTGGTCTGACAGTGACCTGAAGGTAACTCCATATAGTCCTGAAAAAGCCAAGGCTGCACTTGCTGCTGCCGGTTATACTGAACCTGTACAGTTCACACTTTCTGTATTCAGTGGTTCCAAGGTCTATGAACAGATTGCAACCTTGATCAAGAGTGAAGTTGACAAGGCAGGTTTCTCCTGCAAGATCGAGCTTCTTGAGAATGCTGCACTTTCAGACAAGTATTCCTCTCTGTCCCACCAGGCTACGGTACTGATGTGGATTGATGACATCAGGGATCCTTCCGAGGTATGTGGTTGGACAGTTGACTATGACCAGTGCGATGCATGGTATACCGGATTGAGGGATCAGAAACTTGAGGATCTCAATGACACTGCATTCAAGGAACAGGATGAGACAAAGCGTGTGCAGATGTACCAGCAGGTTCAGCAGAAGATATATGACAATGCAAATGTCATTCCTCTGTTCAGTACTGGATTTGCCTATGCTTCCAGCAACAAGATCCATGGATTGTATGTAAGTCCATTCGGCGTCTATCAGGCAATGGATTGGACCAAGACACGGTAAGTGACGTAAGTTATATGCCGGCACAGAAGGTTTTCTGTGCCGGTATTTCGGAGGAAAAAGATGAACAGGCTCAATTATTGCATCAAGCGGATACTGCAGATCATACCGGTACTTTTTGTCGTTTCCATATTGATTTTCTTCATGTTGCGTTTTATCGGAGGAGATCCTGCCCGCTTGATCCTCGGAGACAAGGCGACCAATTCTGCCATTCAGGCGTTGCACGAAAAGCTTGGTTTGGACAGGCCGCTCCCTGTGCAATATTGGCTGTTCCTTTCCGGTATCTTTCATTTGGACCTGGGGACTTCCCTGAGTCTCCAGTGTCCCGTTTCCCAGTTGCTTGTCCAGCGTATGCCGATTACCATCAAATTGACTCTGCTGTCTTCCCTTATTGCAGTCCTTATCAGCCTGCCCCTGGGATATTTGGCAGGCAAGTATAAGGATAAGCTGTGGGACCATACGATACGGACGATGACGTTGGTTTTCATATCCATGCCTTCTTTCTGGGTCGGCTTGTTGCTGATGATTCTTTTCGGAGTCGTCTTGGGCTGGCTTCCTGCAGGAGGCTGGGATGGAACTTCTTTCCTGACCCAGTTGAAAAGCCTGTTGCTTCCGGCTCTTACCCAATCCCTTTCAATGACTGCCTTGCTGATGCGGGACATGCGGAATTCCGTAGCTGATATTTCCCAGATGGATTTTGTCAGCTTTGCAAAAAGCAAGGGACTGAGCAAGAGAGCGATACGGAACAGGCACATATTCCGGAATGCATTGATTTCCTATGTGACGTTGCTTTCGATCAACATTGCCTATATGTTGGGTGGTTCCGTCATCATAGAAACGGTCTTTGCCCTACCAGGCATAGGCAAACTCATGATTGATTCGATTTTCAACCGTGACTATGCCGTAGTCCAGTCCCTGGTATTGCTTTTTGCGGCTTTAGTCATGGTCATCAACCTGATTACTGATATTGTCTATTCTTTCTTGGATCCAAGGGTAAGCTACTGATATGATCAACATCAAAACAAAACTTGAAAAACGACAAAGTTCCCTTCCGCCATGGTTGGTACGTCCTGCTTTCGTGGTAGGTAGCGTCATTGTCGTGCTGTTTATACTTATTTCATTTTTTCCTGGCGTATTTACTCATTACGATCCTATTGAAGTCCATGTGGCGGAAGCTTTGCAGGCCCCTGGCTTCACCCATCTGTTCGGTACCGATGAGTATGGCAGGGATATCTATACGAGGATACTGTATGGAGCAAGGATTGATTTGGCGATGGGCGTACTTGGCGTCATCATTCCTTTCATCGTGGGCGGTACATTAGGCCTGCTGGCAGGTTACTATGCAGGCATACTGGATACGGTTGTCATGAGGATCATTGATGTATTGATGGCTTTCCCTTTTACAATTTTGGTAATTGTCATCATGTCTATCCTTGGTGCCGGCATACAGAATGTGTTCATCGCTCTCTGGCTGGTGGGGTGGATGAGCTATGCCAGGCTTGTACGCAGTGAGACGATGAAGCTCAAGAATACTGAATTCATCCAAGCGGCCAAGGTGGAAGGTTTTTCAGATATGCGTATCCTTCTCCGGCATCTGTTACCAAATGTCATTTCTTCCGCCATTGTCTATGCTGCATCGGACATCGTTTTGTGCATGCTGACCGGCGCTTCCATGAGTTTTTTGGGACTGGGTGTCCAGTTGCCTGCACCCGAATGGGGGGCAATACTCAATGAAGGCCGCAGTTACATCAGCTATGCATGGTGGATCACGTTGTTTCCGGGGCTTTTCCTTGCTTTCAATGGCATTGGATTTTCCCTGCTTGGAGACAGTTTGACTGATATATTGAGAAGGAAGGGGCATTGACTGATATGGCAGAGAAAAAAATACTTTTGGAAGTCAAAGGGCTCAAGACTTGTTTTCCGCTTAAGACTGAGACCGTACATGCTGTCAATGGGGTTTCCTTTGTCATCTATGAGGGTGATACCTTCGGCTTGGTAGGAGAATCCGGTTGCGGGAAAAGTCAGACGCTGTATTCGATCCTTCGCTTGTTGAAGAAACCCGGTGTCATCCAAGGCGGAAGCATCATCTATAAAGGGCGTGATTTGGTCAGCTTGCCTGAGAAGGAAATGCAGCAGGTAAGGGGAAAGGAAATTGCCCAGATATTCCAGGAACCGATGACGGCACTCAATCCTGTGCTGACCATCCGCAAGCAGCTGTTTGAATCATTCGAACATACACCGATGACAAAAAAGCAGAAGGAAGCCCATGCCGTTGAATTGCTGCGCATGGTCGGCATCCCTTCTCCTGAAAAAAGACTGAATGAATATCCTCATCAATTTTCCGGTGGGATGCGCCAAAGGGCGATGATTGCCATTGCACTTGGAGAAAAACCAAGACTTCTTTTGGCTGATGAACCTACGACGGCCCTTGACGTAACCATCCAGGACCAGATATTGACCTTGATCAATGACTTGAAGGAAAAACTTGGCATGAGCATGATCCTGGTTACCCATGACCTTGGGGTCGTAGCACAGATGTGTAACAGGGTTGCTGTAATGTATGCAGGCCTTATCATGGAGTCAACTGATGCGATTACTTTGTTTTCAAAACCACGGCATCCGTATACCAAGGCGTTGATGAGTTCTATTCCGAACGGCAGCGGGAAAAAACTTGATACCATTTCTGGTACTCCGCCCAATCTTGCGGCTGATATCATCGGTTGTCCTTTTGCTCCGCGTTGCAGATATGCCGTGGATACATGTAGGCAGGTTCTACCCGATCTTTGTGAGATTGAACCTGGACATATGACCAGATGCCATCGTCTTGATGTCGTTGCTGGCTTTGACGGATTGATTCCGGTTGAGGAGAAAACTTGAGATGATGGATGGACAGGAATTGCTTCGGGTCGAGCACCTGAGCAAATGGTTTCCTCAGAAGCGAGGAATCGTTGAACGGTTCAAAGGTGGAGAAATTGCCTATCTCAAGGCCGTTGATGATGTTTCTTTTGTTATCAAACGAGGGGAAAACCTTGGTTTGGTCGGTGAATCAGGATGTGGAAAATCTACACTTGCGAAATGTATTCTCCGTTTGATTGAACCTACAAAGGGACAGATTTTCCTTGAAGGAACGGATATTACGGCACTTGCAGGAGAGCCGCTGCGCAAGGTCAGACCTAGGATGCAGATGATTTTTCAGGATCCTTATTCATCCCTGAATCCTCGGATGAGTGTCTATGATACCATTGCAGAAGTCCTTAAGGTACATCATGCGGTTCCCCTGCAGGATATACCACGGCGAGTAGGGGAACTTCTGGATATGTGCGGTCTGTCTATGGATGTCAAGGACCGTTATCCCGGTGAATTCTCAGGCGGACAGCGGCAGAGGGTAGGCATTGCCCGTGCCATTGCTCTCAATCCTAGTTTCATTGTTGCGGATGAACCTGTTTCGGCCCTTGATGTCTCGATTCAGGCACAGATCCTCAATTTGCTCGATTCCCTGCAGCAGGAACTTAACCAGACACTGCTGTTCATTTCCCATGACCTGCAGGTAATCCGCCATATTACCACGAGGGTAGAAGTAATGTATCTTGGTTCGAATATGGAACTGGGAAGGACGGAAGATGTATTCTCCCATCCTGCTCATCCGTACACCGAGATATTGATGAAGGCTACACCGAGTCTCGATCCTCGGAACAGAAAAGAAAAACATGCAATTGACGGAGAACCGCCAAGTCCCATTGATATGCCTTCTGGATGCAAATTCCATACCAGATGCCCATATTGCAAGGACAAGTGTAAGACTGAGGTCCCTCAGATGAAAGAAATAGGCCCCGGACATTTCTGTGCTTGCCATTTCCCGTTGTAGATAAATTGTATTTTCTGATTTTCCCTTTGTCTTCCGGTACTGTCTGGAAGAATGGGGGTATATCTTTTTTAAAGATCTGTAGGAGGTAAGAGTATGGATAAAGCTGAATCACTTAAGTTGATTTCAGATCTTTCCGATGCAAACGGTGCATCGGGTTTTGAATATGATGTCGTATCAGTATTACGCAAAGCTGTTTCCGGGCTAGGGACAGTTGATGAAGATAGCCTGCATGACTTATACGTCAACTTCAAGGGTAACTCAGGGAACAGGCCACGGATGTTGCTTGATGCACATACGGATGAAGTAAGTTTTATGGTCAAGGATATAAAACCGGACGGGACTCTTGATTTCATCGTACTCGGCGGCATCGTATCGTGGGATATCCCTGCACATAAGGTGAGGGTAAGGACGAAGGACGGAACTTATATTCCTGGAATAATCTCAAGTACGCCACCGCATTTCCTTTCCGAGGCAGAACGGAAGCTTCCTCCTGATGAAAGTTCCATGTCCATAGATATCGGTGCTACCAGCAAGGAAGATGCGGAAAGGAACTATGGTATACGGATAGGCGAGCCGGCAGTACCTGATGTAGCTTTCTGGTATGACAAATCCCATGACAGGATGTTCGGCAAAGCCTTTGACTGCCGTCTGGGTTGTGCCTGTATCGTCAGGACTTTGGATGCCCTGAAGGAAGAAAAGAATTTGGGGGTGGATCTGATTGCTGGATTTTCTGTACAGGAAGAAGTAGGGACCAGAGGCGCGACGGTTACGGCAACAAAAGTAAAACCTGATATTGCCATTGTCTTTGAAGGTTGTCCCGCCGATGATACTGTCGTACAACCATATGCAAGTCAGACAAGAATTACCGAAGGTCCGATGCTTCGCTACATTGACAAGAGAATGATTACCAATCCCCGGTACCAACGCTTTGCCTTGGATCTTGCCGAAGAACGAAACATTCCTGTACAGGCCGGTGTAAGGACAGGTGGCTCAACCAACGGGGCTCCCATACATCTGTCAAACAATGGTGTACCTACCATCGTCATCGGTATCCCTGTCCGCTATATCCACACTCATTACGGCATTGCCTGCTTTGCAGATGTGGAGGCTTCGACGGACCTTGCCGTTGCGCTGATCAAAAAACTTGATGCTGATAGCATCCATAGTTTCTAAGGAGGATAAGATATGGACAAATTCATTGCTGAATATAAGCAGTTTCTGGATGATGGCAAGACGGAACGGGAATGTGTACGTGAAATACTAGCTTTGGCTGAAAAGAAAGGCTATCGGAATATTGCCGGTTTTTCGTCTTTGAAGCCTGGTGACAAGGTCTATGTCAACAAGATGGACAAGAGCGTTGCTTTGTTCTGCATCGGTAGGAAAGACCTTGCGGAAGGTATGCATATCCTAGGTGCACACATAGATTCTCCTAGGTTGGATGTCAAGCAGAATCCTGTATATGAGAAAGATGGCATCGTTTATCTCAATACCCATTACTATGGTGGGATCAAAAAATACCAATGGCTGACGCTTCCTCTTGCCATCCATGGGGAAGTATTCCTGACCGATGGTACCAGCGTAAGTCTGAGCATCGGTGAGAAACCGGATGATCCGGTATTCAGCATTTCGGATATCCTTCCTCATATTGCCCAGGAGCAGATGAAAAAGAGTGCTGCGGATTTCATCGATGCAGAGAACCTTGATCTGGTACTTGGGGCTTTCGCCGGAAAAGATACGGGGAAAAAGGTTGTGCTGGAGGTACTGAAGCGGGACTATGGCATTGAAGAGGAAGATTTCCAATCTGCCGAGCTTGAAATCGTTCCGGCTGGTGCCGCCAGGGACAGCGGGTTCTGCAGGGATCTGATACTTGCCTATGGGCAGGATGACCGTGTCTGTGCCTTTGCTTCCCTGAAGGCGATGCTTGACATTGAAAATCCGGAAATGACTGCTAGTTGCATCCTTGTAGACAAGGAAGAGATTGGCAGTTATGGAGCTACCGGAATGAGATCCCATTTCTATGACAATGCCGTAGCTGAAGTGGTTGCAAGGACCAGCAGTCCAAGTGAATTGACAGTTCGTCGTTGTCTTGCAAATTCCTGGATGCTGAGCAGTGATGTGAATTCAGCCTTTGATCCGTTGAATGCAGATCTCTATGACAAGCAGAATTCATCAGGGCTTGCCCAGGGTGTCGTGTTCAACAAGTATACGGGTGGCAAAGGGAAAAGCGGCTCAAGTGATGCAAATCCTGAATTCATTGCAAAGTTGAGAAAGGTGATGAGCGATGGAAAGGTTACCTATCAATTTGCTGAGATGGCAAAGGTCGATGTGGGAGGCGGCGGTACAATTGCACATATGGCAGCAACTTTCGGCATGCAGGTCATTGATTGCGGTGTACCTGTGCTGAGCATGCATGCTCCATGGGAACTTACCAGTAAGTTTGATGCCTATCAGGCCTACTTGGCTTATGGTGCCTTCTTTACCTTGAAGTAGGTGTATTCCTTATAAAATTTACAGGTTTCGTTGAAAAGACGGGACCTGGTTTTTTGCCTATGAAAAAAAGCCCTATGGAAACCGATATGTTCCATAGGGCTGATTCTTTTACAGGTTGTTTTCTTATTTCCTTAGCTATAATTTCTAAAATGTCCTGAGAGCAGTGCAGTAACCAAGATTATGTGCATGATGTCTGCAAAAGAAGAACTGACATACTTGATTGTCCTTCCGCTGATCCTTTCTACCGATGGAATCATTTCCACAGCATCAGCCATGACGGTTGTCATCAGATCGATTTCAAGTGTTGTCGGTGTCTTTGCAAGTAGAATAGGCAACTTTCCTTGTTTTGTGTTTGCCACGGCATCCCTGACTGCTTTTCTGAAGCGGGGTTCCAATGATTGAGGTTCATAGAGTTTTGCTGCAAAACGGCCGAGTCCTTCTTTTGTCCTGACGTATGTCGGTAGCAACTGTGTCTGTTTCAGTTCCTGTTCCAGGATGTCATCACCGGCAACCATTGCAAGCGGTACACCTTTTTCTGCTGCATAGTAGCAGTTCAGTTCTGTTTCTCCTACCGGTACCGAGTTGATACGGATGTTGTAGATGCCTGCACTGCTGTAGGAATGATCCATCAGTCCATATTTGCTGCCGATCATTGCATGGTAGCCGATGAGCATCAGCATGTCATAGGAACTGTCAAGGGTAGCCATCATATAGTTCTGACGGGGATAGCCTTTGATCTGGGTGATCCTTGGATCATTGAAGCTCCCGTAAGGCAGGTTTTCGCCTCTGCTATGGGAATCACATAAGGTGATTTCTTCAAGTTCCGGGGCACTTTTGAACAGTTCGTCAATGACCCATTGCAGTTCCCTTATATAGGCTTTTCCGGCAGTTGTCGGATCGGCTTCCATTTCCTTCCAGCTAGTCAGGCCGCTGAGACCCTCTGTATCCAAGCTTATGAATACTTTACGCATAAGATGTATAGCTCCTTGAAATTAACTATCTGATTGATATGTAGATAGAATATAAGGAAATGCAATATGTTGCAATAGATTTTACAATATTAGACATATTCATGAGATGTGTTTTCCTTTCTTTTTTTATATGAGTTGGAGAACTGTTTTAAGAGTTGAATTTATATTGTCAGTGAAAATAAAATGAGGAGTTTGCTGTAGAATGAAATCGGGAGATTGAGGTTGCGTTGGAAGCAATTGCCAATTTTGACAAACGGGAAAAGCTGCTGCAGCAACAGCTTTTCCATACCAATGAAACAGCAACAAAAGTATAAGATACTTTGCATTTACCATCATTTCCGTTGGATTTTCAGAAGCCTTCCGTGATATGCTTTCCGATGGAGGATTTTCGATGAAACCATCAGCATATTTGTTGAAACATGTACATGCCTTTGGCCCGGAAGACCTGGGCATCGTAGATATCGCAGTTGCAGGAACCAAGATCATTGATATCGGTAAGGATCTTGACTATACCGGACGGAACATCAAGGTCATTGATCTGGAAGGGGCCTTTGTCATTCCTGGATTGATTGACCAACATGTCCATCTTATCGGAGGTGGAGGGGAAGATGGCCTTGCCAGCAGAGTACCGCCTATAAAGGTATCCGATTGTGTGTCTGCCGGTGTCACGACACTGGTAGGCGTCCTTGGAACCGATGGTGTGACCAGGACAGTCCAGGATCTTCTTGCCAAGACAAAAAGTCTGAATGAGTATGGGCTCACTGCCTTTTGTCTGACAGGATCCTATCAGGTTCCGTCTCCGACTATTACGGGATCTGTTGAAAAAGACATTGTCTTCATCCAGGAAGTCATAGGAGTCAAACTTGCTATAAGTGACCATCGTTGTTCCATCCCTACAAAAGAGGAAATCATACGCTTGGCCTCAGAAGCCCGCTTGGGTGGACTGATAGGCAAGAAGGCAGGTGAAGTACATATCCATGTCGGTTCCGATCCCAGGGGCATACAGGATATCTTTGATATTGCAGAAACGACGCCATTGCCGGTTTCGATATTCCATCCGACTCATATGGGTGGTCATCTTGACCAAGCGCTCAAGTTCACTACCATCGGTGGATACGCTGACATCACGACCGGAACCAAATCGCCTGAGAAGGTTGCTTCTCTCCTGCATGCAGGAGCAAATGAGCATCTTGTTACGATGAGCAGTGATTCCAATGGGAGTATTCCTGTCTGGAACGATCATAAGCAGATAATCGGCATGCATGCCGGTCATATTTCCTTGCTTCATGAGAATTGGAAACGGTTGGTTGATGAACAGGATATTCCTTTTGCGACAGCACTCCGTCTTGTTACTGAAAACCCTGCAAAAGCTTTGGGTTTTGTCTCAAAGGGATGTCTGGCTGCCGGCTATGATGCGGATCTTGTCGTCCTTGATGACAAAAAGGACATACGGTCGGTCATGGCAGGTGGAACCTGGCTTTCTGAAGATGGAAAACAGGTCAAGATTGCCATGTATGAGGGGCCTGACAACCTGTAGGATCTGTTTTATTCGGCAATAGTACAGTCAAATAGATTGTTCTGTTGCCGTAGGGCTTTTTGATATTCCGCAGAATCGGTATATTACTGCCAAAATGTTGGAGTGGTTTTTCTTTTCATAACCTAAATGACAAAGTCAGTTTGTGTAAAAATTAAACAAAAAGTAACTTATAAATCATGCATGAGACTAAGTTTTTTATAACAATTTGTGCTATCAATAAGGCAATAATTCTTTATCGTTGATAATAGTTGCTTTAATTTAATGTGAATTATCTAAAAGAATTATTAAAATTTAGTTAATTTTCTATTGCTTTCATACGGATATACGGTACAATAGATGTCAATGAAGGGGTACCAGCATGTCAAGGCAAAAGGTAACATTGAAAGATATCGCGCAGCAAGTGGGACTGTCCACTGCCAGTGTTTCCATGATTTTGTCCGGCAAGAAACTCTCACGTTTCCCTCAAGCTACCATTGACAAGGTTAGGTCAAGTGCCACCGAGTTCGGATACCAAAGCAAACATGGTCCGTCCGTTTCGGAGGAGTCTGTGCTTATCGTCTGTCCTTCGGTTTATAATCCATACTTTGCGATGTTGCTGCAAGGAATGGAAATGCAAGCGGCTCAATTAGGAATCCGTACAGTCGTCCGCAATACCTATTGGAATATTGAGACAGAATATGATGTCTTTTCCTTTGCCCGGAATTCTCTTTTTTCAGGAGTAATCTTTGCGATGATTCCACAGCAGGAAAAACTGGGTATGGAACTGAGCAAGGTCATGCCTCTTGTTGCAGTCGGTGATTACAGTGACCGTTTTCAATTTGATACCGTGGATATCAACAACTATGAAGCTGGAAGGATGGTTGCCCGACATTTGCTGGAATTAGGCCATCAGAGGATTGCCTATATCTCGACAAGTCTCAACAGTTATCATAGTGCGCGGGTGCGGCGATTGGAAGGAATCCGAGATGAGTTGCTTAAGGCTGGAATAAAAGAGAAGGCAATTGTCTGTTGTAAGGACGTAGACAGTATGACTGAACTCAATCATCCTGATGTCGAATATGAAACAGGTTGTTTTTTGGCTCGTCAATGTCTTGAACAGCATCCTGAAGTAACTGCAATGGTCGGCATCAATGATATGGTTGCCTATGGCATCATGGATGCCATACATGCCGGTGGCTTTTCAATTCCTGACGATTACAGTGTCTGTGGTTTTGACAATATCTTTCCTTCCAAGTTCATGTCTGTGGGCCTGACGACTGTCGAGCATCATATCGTTCAGCGTGGGCAACGTGCTATGAGTCTGATTGCTTCGCGGATACGGCATATGAAAGCCTATGGAGATGCTGTGTGTGATGTAACGAGGGTTGAATATTCCAGCAAGCTTATCGTAAGGTCAAGTACGGCTGTACCGAGGGAAAGCTAAGTTCTTCGCCCGGATGATCGTCGGTCAGGCGTTGGATTTTCCTGAAAAATTCTTTTGAAGAACCGATTATATAAAATGGCAGAGGTGTATATGATCCAAGATCATAGTTTTCAATGCTTGGTTATTGTTTTATTTTAGAATATAATATTCCTATTTAGGTACTTTATTTTTGAGTATAGTATGTGATACTAAGGTGAAGTTACATTTGGGACAACTTATGCTGTTGCCGATTCTGAGACTCTATGTTTTTGTTGCTATTTAAATCAGTTTGAGATATATTCTCTACGGAAGATAAAAACACGATCCGGTTGGTAGTCCGGATGCATGTATATGTCAGTAACCTGCCTCCTTAGGTTGTCCCTTCCTCCGTTGATTTTTTATGAGGAGGTGCCCTCTATGTTAGTATGGGGTAGTTTGACAATTTTTTTTGAGGATCCGTTTTGGGTCGGTATCTGGGAAAGGCATTTTGATGGAGTCATGCAGGTTGCACGTTATGTGTTCGGGGCAGAACCGACAAATGCCCAGGTTATTGATTTTATCCAAAATCGATATGATTGCCTTTCTTTCAGCGAGCCGGTAACTTCTGAAGTTGAAGAGATTGATTTTTGTCAGAACTTCAAGAAAAAGCTTCATGACGCACGGAAAGACCAGCACAAGACCATCGGGAAAAAAAGCTTTGGTATACTGCAGGCTGAACGTGAGGCAGGTGCTGCGGCCCGCAAGTCGGCACATGCAATGAAGCGCCAGGACGAAGAAATACGTCATTATATGCTCCGGCGCGAAAAAAAGAAGCAGAAAAAGAAGGGACATTGATATTTTTTGGGCCTTGGCTTAGGTCGTGTCCTGTGTATCTTTTTCAAATTGAAGAATGCTGGCCTTGTGTCCTGTCCATTCAGAGGAAAGTGCTGACTTCTGTTTTTTGTATCGTTATTCATCTGCTGGAGAACAATACAAGCTGGAGCAACTGAACCTCTTCTTTCGATAATAATCTTGCAGAAGAGAATTGAGATAAATTACCTTTTTATCATGAATGGTCCTGTTGTATGGATGCTTTGTTTGCTCTGCAAGGCTTCTTTTGGATGAGTACAAGTGTAGAAGGCCTGATATCCCTTGTCTGTGGCAAGAAGGATTATGTGTTGGACATATGGGGAGTTCGGGGGTACACTCCATATATCGACAGAATATAAATCGGGAGGGGCTATGGATCTGAATGCAATCATCTGGCTTGTCGCTGGTCTTGTTTTTGTCATCATTGAACTATTGACTCCCATGTTCTTTGCATTGTCAGTTTCCTTTGGGGCTTTTGTTGCATTCTTTTGTGCACTTCTTGGTTTTTCGGTGCCTATTCAGATGGTTTGTTTTATCAGTGCGGTTGTTTTGTTCTTTGTATTTCTCCGACCGGTGCTTTATCATGGTAACAAGGCTGGGGAAAAGTTCGGCAGTGCGGCCTTAGTCGGCATGAAGACTGTTGCAGCAGAAGATATTACACCTCTGCATGGGACCCTAAGGATTGATGGGACCGTATGGCAGGTACGGACAAGGGAAGGGAGTATCCCCAAAGGGGAAAGGCTCATCATCGTCGGCTTTGACCGGATCAAGGTCATCGTAGAGAAGGATAGCAACCATGAGTAGCATTGTCTTAGGCCTTATCTGTTTCATTGTCTTCCTGTTCCTTATCATGGGAATCAGGATTGTCCCGGAATCCCGCGCAATGATTATCGAACGTCTTGGAAAATTCCATCGTACCTTGACTAGCGGCATCAATGTCATCGTACCCTTTTTGGATAAGGTCAGGATGGTACCGGAACTCATTACCTCCAATACTATGGATGATGAGAGCACAAAGGATTTATCCGTTACTAAGTCTAGGTTCATTGATCTCAGGGAGCAGGTGTTTGACTATCCCAAACAGAACGTCATTACGAGTGATAATGTAACAGTTGAGATTGATGCCGTGATTTACTTTCAGGTTGTAGAACCTGAGAAGTCTGTCTATGAGATTGTGAACTATCCTATTGCAATCAAGAAGATGACACAGACTACCCTGCGAAATGTCATCGGTGAACTTGAACTTGACCAGACATTGACAAGCCGTGATACAATCAACAGCAAACTCCAGACGATACTCGATGAAGCGACTGACAAGTGGGGTATCAAAGTCAACAGAGTGGAATTGCAAGACATCATTCCACCTGATAATATCCGGGTACAGATGGAAAAACAGATGAGTGCCGAGCGAGAGAAGCGGGCGATGGTGCTTACTGCCGAAGGTGAAAAACAGGCGGCCATATTGAAAGCGGAAGGCGTGAAGGCTTCTGAGATCAACCAGGCGGAAGGTGCCAAACAAGCAGCAATTCTCCGAGCTGAGGGCGAAGCCCGCTCCATTGAATGTGTCAAGGATGCGCTGGGGAGTGAAAAGAATTACATCGACTATCTTGTGGCAATCAAATATATCGAAGCTTTCAGACAGATGGCCGAGGGTAAGGATGCGAAACTGGTGTATATGCCGTATGAAGCCAGTGGAGTCCTTAGCTCCATCGGAGGTATCAAGGAATTGTTCAAGGGAGCAGGTCCCGGTGCGCCGTTGAGTTGAGTGCAGAGTGTCCTGCAAGGTACATAGCCGTTGCTTAGGAAAGAGATTTCGAAAGGTGCTTTTGCATCCTGCAGGTTGAACGCAAAGCGAATGTTTCCGTCCGTAAATTTGTACATATTTAATGAAGCGCCAGGACAAGGAGATGTGGAATTATCTGCTCAGGAGTAGGAAGAAGAAACAGAAAGGTCATTGAGATTGTTCTTTGTATTGAAGAAAAATCTGTCCCGTCTATGTTTTTTGTCTGAATCCTGTCACTGTGCAATGATTGCCTGACATATACTTTTGCCCTACTGCATATGAAGCAGCTATGGTCATTGGGGACATAGCTGTTATCTTGTCATATTATAGGATTCCTGTTCTGTAGTTTATTTTTTCGGGACGAGCTTGATTGCGCGGAAGGCACAGTGATGTGTACATTTGCCACATTTGACACATTTTGAAAGATTTACCCGCGGTGCGTGGTTGCCACTCTGGGTAAGTGCCCCGACCGGACAGACATGTACTGCCGGGCATCTATGGCTTTCCGGGCAACGGGATTTGTTGATTGTAAGAATATAGGAAGATCTGTCAATGGGGTCTTTTTTTTTGAATAAGCTGAACATGATATGATATCCTTCGGTGCCTGCAGAAATATGTCCTTTCGGACAACAGTATTGCAGTACCTTGCCTTGATAGTGAATTTTCAGACAGTATAGATGGAAGATGGAAAAGACTCGGTGACTATGTTACCGGACTGTGTTTCTTACCATTGAAGCTTCTAGTGTTTTGTTGACATAAATAAACGGAAATCCATATACTCATTATAGTTCTGATACTATAATGGTTCAGACAAAATCAAGAGGAAAATACAATGAAACTGATCAGGACCGAAGATGCCGTAGGACATGTCCTTTGCCATGATATGACACAGATCATCGTAGGAAAAACAAAGGATGCAAGATTCCGAAAGGGACATATTGTCCAGAAAGAAGATATTCCTGTTTTACTTTCAATGGGTAAGGAAAACCTGTATGTCTGGGAAAAGCAGGAAGGAATGCTTCATGAAAATGAAGCGGCTGAGATACTTTGCCAAGCTACAAAGAACCGTTACATGGAACGTAGCGAAGTAAAGGAAGGAAAAATTGAACTGACGGCTATGACAGACGGTGTACTGAAAATCGATACCAAAAGACTTTATGAAATCAACAGCCTGGTCGATATCATGATTGCAACCCGTCCGAATTATTCCATGGTCCACAAAGGGGACAAACTTGCCGGTATGAGAATCATACCGCTTGTCATTGATGCAAAGAAGATGGATGCAGTCTCTGCAATTGCAACGGTGTCCGACCCCCTGCTTGAACTTGTACCATATACCATCCGTGACTGTACGCTTATAGTCACAGGGAATGAAGTGAAAAAAGGCTTGATAAAGGATACGTTTTCACCTGTAGTGACTGCCAAACTGAAAGCATTCGGAGTCCAAGTCAGCAAAAAGATTCTTACCGGAGACAATGGCCCCTATATTACTTCCTGCATCAAGGATGCTGTGTCGGAAGGTTCACAGATGGTACTGTGTACCGGTGGCATGAGCGTTGACCCGGATGACAGGACTCCTAAGGCAATCAAGGACAGCGGAGCGACTGTCATCAGCTATGGGGCACCTGTCTTGCCTGGAGCAATGTTCTTGGTGTCGTATCTTGATGGTGTCCCGGTTTTGGGTTTGCCTGGATGTGTCATGTATGCGAAAAGGACAGTCTTTGATCTCATGCTTCCGCGTGTGTTGGCAAAAATTCCCATTGCGGCCTCTGATATAGCCGCACTTGGCAACGGAGGACTTTGTCTGCAGTGTCCGGTCTGCACATTCCCGAATTGTGGTTTCGGGCACGGAGGAATATAGATGGAAACGAAGGAAATGACGCATCTGGACGCAGAAGGTAAGGCGTTGATGGTCAACGTTTCTGCCAAAGCTGAGACAGTACGTACTGCCATTGCAGCAGGAAAGATTTTTATGAATGCTCTTGCATTTGCCTCCATCAAAGGCGGGACGGTCCCGAAGGGAGATGTCCTGGCTGCGGCCCGTATTGCCGGGATCATGGCGACGAAGCAGACTTCTTTCCTTATTCCTCTTTGCCATACGCTTCTTTTGACTTCATCAAAAGTTGATCTTTGCCTGTTGGAAGATGAAATGGCCGTCGAAGCAAAATGTACGGTAACTTCTACGGGAAAGACAGGTGTTGAGATGGAGGCCCTTACAGGGGTCAGCGTTACGTTGCTTACGATATATGATTTCTGCAAGGCCCTTGATCGTTCGATGCATATGGAATCCGTTCGCCTGCTGTATAAGGACGGAGGCAAAAGTGGTCGTTATGAACGGGCCTGAAAAGGGAGTTGCAGATGATTTCGGGAGATTGCATACGTATCTCCGTCTTTCTGTGACCGATGCCTGCAACTATCGATGTGTCTATTGTGGTCCTGCTGCTGCTCATGTTGGATTGAGTACAGACCAGATGGTGGATCTCTGTTCGATATTTTATTCAATGGGAATCAAGGTTCTTCGTATCACCGGCGGTGAACCGACGGTGAGATCCGATATCGTTACCTTGACTTCCCGTCTGGCTGATATAGGCTTTGACCGTCTTTCAATGACGACGAACGGTGAATATCTTTGCCGCTATGCAATGGATTTGAAAAAAGCTGGATTGGACAGCATAAACATCAGCCTGGATGCTACGGAGGACAGCCTGTATGAATCTCTTACAGGAGGCTTCCATGTCAGGGCCGTACTTGATGGCCTTCAGGCTGCCCTGGATGCCGGATTGCTTGTCAAACTCAACTGTGTGCCCTTGGCGTCCTGCTTTGAGCGGCAGGCTGTCCAGCTGATGGAAGTGGCTGCAGCATACAAGGTTCCTGTCCGTTTCATAGAACTTATGCCTTTTGGTAACGGAGCTCGATGTACGGGTGCATCTTTCCCGCTGCTGCAGCAATTCCTTGAGGACAGGTTCGGAGGCGGACAGCTTATTCCAGAGGGTATGATTTCCGGTTGCGGACCTGCCATATACAGGAATTATGCCGGAGTTTCTGTCGGATTCATTACAGCTATATCAGATTGCTTCTGTGACCGATGCAATAGACTGAGGCTTACTGCACGCGGCAGACTGAAAAGTTGCCTGTATAGCAACAAGTATCTGGATGTCCAGGCATTGGTAACGCAAGGCTTGCCTCAGGTGGATATCGAAAAAAGGATCAGGGAATTCGTAGCGAAAAAACCTGCACGGCATGGAGCAGGGCGAAAGGATATGGCAGAAGAACCTCTGTCAACATTCGGAGGGTAAGGATAATCATGAAAATAGGAACGATAGAAGCAGTATGTACCAGCAGTATGAAAGGTACGCCGAAACAACCGAAACAAGCCTGTCTGTTCAAGGAAGGATGGGGTATCGAAGGTGATGCCCATGCAGGAAAGTGGCATAGGCAGGTAAGTTTGCTTTCCTCTGAGGCTGTTCAGGCTTTTGTTACAGCAACGGGGATCAAGGTCAAGCAGGGTGAGTTCGGAGAAAACCTGCTGGTGGCAGGAATGGATTTCCCGCTTTTTCCCATCGGTACTGTCTTTGTTTCAGGAGATGTAGTCCTGCGATTGACGCAGATCGGCAAGAAATGTCATGACGGGTGTACCATAAAGCAGCGGACCGGCAAATGTATCATGCCGACCCAGGGTGTCTTTGCCCGGGTTCTCCATGGGGGTGAGATTACTCCGAGGATGGAACTGAAAGCATATACAAATCCTCGTGTTGCCATCATCTGTGCTTCGGACAAAGGCTATGAAGGGAAACGTATAGACGAAAGTACCCCATTGTTGAAACAGATGGTCAATGACCATGGTTATGAGACCGTTATGACCATTTTGTTGCCTGATGAACGGAAGATGCTGGCTGAGAAGATGGCTTCGATCTGTGATGGTTTCCAGTCTGATGTAATTCTGACGACGGGAGGAACAGGACTTTCTTTCCGTGACGTCACTCCTGAAGCTACCGAGGATGTAGCTGACCGATTGGTACCAGGACTTGCAGAACTCATGCGATGGAAAAGCTTTGCAAAGACTTCAAGGGCATCACTCAGCAGGGCAGTCTGTGCGACGCGGAAACAGACACTGATCATCAACCTTCCAGGAAGTCCTCGTGGGGCAGCTGAATGCCTTGAGGCGGTTCTTGAACCTTTGGCCCATGGCCTTGCAATCCTGCAAGGTACCGTAGAAGACTGCGCCGCGGATAGAACTGATTGACCATGATGTCTTGACTTGCAATTTCTTAGAATATGTATTGAAGTCATCCATTATTCTTTATAAAATATAATGGTATTTATTATATTGTCTGGAGGATTATGATGAAAAAACATGTATTATTTGTGATGTTGGGTGCTATGATGCTCTCACTGGAGGCTGTCTTTGCACAGGCAGTACCGGAACAGCAGGCACAGCCTGTACAACAGACGGAATCAGTGCAAGCGACACAACCCGTAGAGAAAACACAACTATTGGTTTATTCTGGAGCTGGACTCAAGAAGGCAATGGAAGAAATCAAGACAACCTATGAGAAAACACATGATGTAGACATACAGTATGTGTATGCAGGATCTGCCCAGCTCATTTCACAGATTGCACTTTCCGGTAAGGGAGACGTGTTTATTGTCGGGTCCGAGAAAGTATATGATGCTGCCGTACAGAAGGGTTATGCTGACAAGCCGTTGCTTGTTGCCCATCATACGCCTTGTATTGCTGTTCCTGCCGGAAATCCGAAGCATATAACAGGTCTTGCTGATTTGGCCAAACCGGGTGTCAAGGTTATCCTTGGTGATGCCAAGGCAAATGCCATCGGACTGTCGGCTGAGCAGATAATCAAGAAGAATGGCCTTACTGGCATCGATGACAATACTGTTTCCCGTACGGCAACGGTAAATGAAATCGTGACACAGCTTGCCATGGGAGAAGCTGATGCGGGAATTGTTACCAAAGACAGCATTGCGGGAAATTCCAAACTGGAAATGATCCAGATTCCTGCTGACCAGAACATAGACCAGATTATTCCTGTCGGGACATTGACGATGAGCAAGCATCCTGAGGAAGCCGAAGCTTTTGCCAAGTATATAAGCTCAGATGCAGGCAAAGCCATATTCCAGAAACACGGGTTTGATCCGGCCAACTGACGAGCCATACGTCATGTCGAACAGATTCTTTACCTTTTTGTTGATTTTTTCCCTTGTGCTGGTCTTCCTCTTCCTTGCAATTCCATTGCTTTTGCTGGTCGTGGAAGGCTGGAGGGGTGTCGGAAGTGCCATGGCTTCGGATGAAGTAAGATTTTCCCTTCTGCTGAGTATGTGGACGACGACCCTTGCTGCTATAGTCTGTATGGCTGTTGCTGTCTGCGCGGGCTATGCCTTGCATTTGCTTGGACCGGTAGGGAAGCGGATAGTTTCTTCCGTTTTATCACTTCCGATGGCTTTGCCGCATTTGGTTTCAGGTGTAGCGCTTTTGCTCCTTTATGGAAGGAACGGCATCGGTGATTGGCTTTTTTCCACGTTCGGCATTGATTTTGTCTTTACGACCTCTGGTGTGGTCCTGGCTCTTGTATTCGTCAATCTTTCTTATGCGATTATCATGATGTATACAGGATATGAAGAAGTCGGTGGTCGACTCGAATTCATAGCCAGGACATTGGGATGTTCACATTTCCAAGCTTTTTCCCATGTCATGCTGCCGCTTTCTCGCTGTACGCTTGTTTCGACGGCTGTCATGACATGGTCACGTGCCTTGGGAGAATTCGGTGCAGTGATTATGATTGCAGGTACGACAAGGATGAAGACGGAAATCCTGCCGACTACCATATTCCTCAATATGTCGACCGGGGACCTGGATATTGCGTTGGCTGTTTCTGTCATATTGATTCTTGTCTCAGTGTGCTGCATAGCCTTGCTTGGCCTGTTCATGCCGAAACATGAAAAAGGATGGGCAGATGCTTGAAGTTGCAGATCTTTCCTGCCGTGCCGGCTCTTTTTACCTGTCTCATGTAAATCTGAAGCTTGAGGATGGGGCATATTGTGTGATCCTTGGTTCCAGTGGCGCAGGAAAGACAGTCTTTCTTGAAACTCTTGCCGGGCGTTATCCTGTTACCGGAGGAGTCCTGTATTGGGACAAGGAAAACCTAGCTATCTTGCCTCCTGAGAAAAGACACATCGGATTGGTCTATCAGGATTATGCCTTGTTTCCTTTCTTGACTGTGGCCCAGAACATTGCCTTTCCCCTTCGTTTTGCGTCAGGCAACCATATTGAAAAAAAACACAAGGTCCAAGAAATGCTAGAACAGCTTTCTCTCACTGATTTGGCTTCATCCAAGCCAGAGACATTGAGCGGAGGAGAGCGCCAACGTGTTGCCTTGGCCCGTGCTTTGGTCTTGGATCCTGAACTCCTTTTGCTTGATGAACCTCTCAGTGCCCTTGACTGTGTGACGAAAGAACACGTAAAGTCTCTATTGAAGCAGCTTCATCAAAAACTGGGCAAGACTATTATCCATGTTACCCATGATTTTGAAGAAGCAAGATATTTTGCAGATTGCATGGTGTTTATGCAAGGACACACGTTGTCGTCACCGGTCGGACGTGAGGCCTTGGCTGAAATGAGAAAGGAGGATGTGTATGAACGACTTGAAAATAAAACAGTTCTATGATGAGTTATCCCGTCGGTTTGCCAGTGTCGTATATGAACATGGCCTATCTGCCGAACATATTGAAATTCATGCAAGGGCTTTGACACCTGAAGAGGCCATAGGACATCCAGGGCGGACTGATTATCCTATCCTGACAGGAAAGGAACAGATGATCGAAGCTACCTGCAATGGTGCCAGAGGACAGGCATTTACCGATGCACCTTCCAAGTTTACGGGAACTGTTGCTGATATACTGACACTGGACCTTGTTGGCAATGAGCATGACCGAGGCTTGTTCATCGCGTCAATGAATGCAGTATTGAGGTCACTTCATCTCATTGAAGGGACTGTACATTGCAAGGACAGTGAGCCTGAGGAATGTGCAAGGCAAATGGAAGACCAGATCATGGAAACCTTTGGGCATCCTCGGATTCTCCAGGTAGGATTCCAACCTGCTCTGGTCCAGCGCCTTGGAGCACGTTTTTCGCTTAGGGTGCTTGACCTTAATCCTGATACAATCGGAAGCAGACGCAGTGGCATTTTGATTGAGGATGGCGGAAAAGCGATGAAAGATGCAATCTGTTGGGCTGATTTGATTCTCTGTACCGGCAGTACGCTTGCGAATGGTACTATCGTTGATTATATCGATCTTGGCAAGAAGGTTATTTTCTTCGGTACGACACTTTCCGGAGCAGCTTATCTCATGGGGCTCGAACGCTGGTGTTTCTGTTCCTGCTGAGCAGTGCCTGTTTCCTTGAGAGCACGGTACTGAGGGATATATAATTGCCTGTAGCTTTGTTTTTTGCTAGAATGCAACCAAGATCCTACCATACATGCAAACCATGATATGATGGAACAAAGAGCTGCAGGAGAGAAACATGGGCAATTGGTGGTCGGGGAAATCATGGAAGAAGATAAAATCCTTATGCATTCTGGCGGTTTTGGCCGTTGCATTGTACTTGTTGTTTGCTACACTCAGGAATTATCACTATCATGATTTGGTCCGCTATCTGAAAAACTACCCAAGGAGGACTATTGCAATTGCAATAGTTTTGACAGCCTGCAACTATTTCGTATTGACGGGTTATGATGTGCTTGCGCTTCGTCACATAGGAAAGAAACTCCCATATAAAGAGGTGGGTTTTACCTCTTTCATGAGCTATGTATTCAGTTACAACATAGGACTTTCCTTGTTTGGCTCCAGTACGATGAGGTATCGCTTTTACTCTCTTTGGGGCTTGGATGGCAAGGATATTGCCCGTATAGTTGCATTCTGTGTATCGACGTTTTGGATCGGTTTGGCAGTAATGGGAGGCAGTTCCCTCCTTCTGACGCCCAGATCAATTCCAGCCTTATCAAAATTAGGTGCGTTTTCACAGGTAATCGGTCTGCTGCTGTTGGTTGCAGTAGCCTGTTATATTGTGCTTTCTTTCAAGATGAAGAAAGAATTGCATATCCGCTCTTTTTCAGTCCGGTTGCCTTCTCCTGCAATTTCCCTGCGGCAGGTTTTTGTTTCTTCTGCTGATTGGTTTCTTGCCTCTGCAGTATTCTATGTGTTGCTTCCTTCAGGGAAACCTTCCTTTCTGGCATGTGTCGGTATCTTTGTGATAGCTCAGTTGATCGGAGCCGTAAGCCATGTACCTGGCGGTTTGGGTGTCTTTGAGTCAATGATTATGCTTGCCCTTTCTCCTACCATTTCTTCTGATGTACTGTTTGGTACGCTCATTGCCTACCGTGGTATCTATTATTTTGGTCCGTTGCTGGTAGGGCTCCTTGGGTTTGTGTTGCATGAGGGATATTCCCTGCGTAAGCATATTGCTTCTGATGCACTGCAAAGAGCCAAGACCATGGCACCTTTGATTCCTATGATATTGTCTCTTTTCGTCTTTTTCTGCGGAGCCGTGCTTCTTTTTTCAGTGGCAACTCCTTCAGTTAAGTCACGCTTGGAATTGCTTAATCTTTTTATTCCTCTGCAATTGCTGGAAGTTTCCCATTTCGCGGCAAGCATTACCGGATTGGCATTGCTGGTCGTAGCTGATGCCTTGAGACGACGAATAGACGGAGCTTATTATATGACGCTTGCCTTGCTTGGACTTGGTGCTGCCTTTTCATTGCTGAAGGGATTTGATTGGGAAGAGGCAATTATTCTTTCCTGTGTATTCTTGCTGATGCTTCCTTCTCGTCGTCTTTTTTATCGTCATGCTGCCTTGCTGTCTCCCGGGACGGGAGTTCCATGGCTTGCCGCGGTTGGAACCGTGTTGTTCGTAGCTGTATGGCTTGGTATTTTTTCTTATAAACATGTGCAGTATTCGGGAGAATTGTGGTGGGAATTTGCTTTCCGAAAAGATGCTCCCCGTTCTTTGAGGGCTGGCCTTGGTGTAAGTGTTGCTGCTGCAGCCGTTGCGCTGAGGATGTTGCTTACCTCGGTTGCAAAGTTACCCTACCGGACTTATGAAAGTTGTCGGGAAAAGGTCGATGACATATTGAAACATGCTTCCTGCGCCTCGGCAAATCTAGCACTGCTCGGTGACAAGTATTTTTTCTTTTCTGAAGACAATACGTCTTTCATCATGTATGGGAAGATCAACAATATGCTGGTCATAATGGGGGATCCTGTCGGAAACCGTGATGCTTTTCCCGGCATGCTTTGGTCATTCCATGAAATGGCTCATCGTGAAGGTGTCCGATTGGTTTGGTATGAGGTTTCTTCTGAAAATCTCCCTTTGTTCATTGAACTTGGACTTCATATCTTCAAGATAGGAGAAGATGCCGTAGTCAACTTGGGAGACTTTACTCTTGAAGGTGCTGCCGGCAAGAGCCTCAGGCCGCCTCGGAACAAAATGATCAGGGAACAGTATACATTTTCCATACTTGCCAAGAATGAGGTTTCAGAAAGACTTGAGGAACTGAAGGCTGTTTCCGATGATTGGATTGCCGCCAGACACCTTACGGAAAAAGGTTTCTCCCTTGGATTTTTTGACGAAACCTATCTGAAGCATTTTCCATGTGCAATTGTCGAGCAAGGAGGGCAGATCGTAGCATTTGCCAATCTTTGGGCCAGTGGTGACGGAAAAGAGCTTTCGGTGGATCTGATGCGATATAGGCAACATGTTTCCAATGGAATCATGGAATACCTTTTTATCGAGTGCATGCTATGGGGAAAACAACAGGGATATGCACGTTTTGACCTCGGTATGGCACCTTTGTCAGGTCTTGATGCCAGGGAAGGAGCCCCTCTTTGGAACAAGGGGGTCAATTTTCTTTTCCAACGGGGAGAAGGCAGCTATAATTTTCAGGGACTCAGGGCCTTCAAGAACAAATTCAGACCAGAATGGCAACCTGCTTATCTTGCAGTGCCTCCTGCGGTTAATACCGCAACTCTTCCTGTTGTGGCTATGGAAATTGCCCAGCTGGTAGGAAAAGGCAAACCCCAAGCTGGGGCTGTGGGACACTTTTAGAGGATATGTTTAATCAACTATATCCTTCCTGTGGCCTGTTTGTGTTCAGTTTCTTCAATTCTAAACAATTTGCTGTCTTGGGATAATTCAAGAACTACAGTATCTGGTCTCAGTAGACCTTCAGGTACTTTGTCTCTGAGCATAGGCAGTATGAGCTGGATATTGTTTTCCATGACAAAATCTGCGACTTTCTGCAGTTGATTATTATGGAGTAGTTCTTTTTTGTCATTCATTAGGAATTCCATGCATGGAATGTGTTCTTTCCTTGCAAATAAAATATAAGCTAAATCAAAACAAAGTATTTCTCCCTGTTTTTTACCTGAACTCATATTTGCATTGAAAGATTTGAATTCATATAGCTTTCCAGTTTTTTTGTCTGTTACAATTTCTTTCGTGAGATAGTATAATTCACCATACAATGTTTTGGAAATGGTGGAAAAAAATGTGTTGAAGGTGTCTATTTTTTTTTGTAGTCTTGTATCGAAATCCTGTGAAAAAAGTGGATCATTTATTTTTTGTAATTGTCCTTTTTCATTTGCAATGGATTTCTCAGTCGTTTCAATCTGATCAAGTATGCCTTCATATTCACCTTTTATCCGATAATTTTCATTAAGCTCTTCAATTATCTGTTCAAGTGTATCGAATGTTTCATGTTTTTTGATAGTAATGCTTAATTCCTTTTCTTGGATAAGGAGGACATTCAGTTTTTCATCATTGCTTTCAATCTGCTTGATAATATCGGATAAATCAGATGAAATATACTTTACTTTTTGCTGAATCATTTTGTTATGATATTCAACCAAATCATCAAAGGTTTTTTGTATGCCTGCAACATTATTCGAAGCTTCGGTGTACAGGTCTTTCAACTGTTTAAGATTGATATTCGATATTTGTTTGCTTAACTCTGCAACAGCTTCTTCTATAAGTTGCTTTCGCATTTTTAATCGACTCTGTATGGAAGATGTTTTATTAATAGCATATTTTATATTGTCAAGTTGCATTACATGATTTTTGAACTTCGCATCAATATCAAGTGATTCTTTTCTTTTATTCAACTTGTCAATATCTTGGGTTATTAAAGTTAGGCCGATTTTGTAAGCGGCTTTGGATTTTGTTTTGGTAAGTCTGTTGAGATAATTCAAGTCTTCTTTCAATTTTTCAATAAGATTCTGTTTTTGTTCACTTCCTTGAAACGGGCAACCAAGCAAATAGACGTAGAGTGTTTCATATTCTTCAAGGGTCGTATATTTATCCAATGTCTTGATTGTTTTTTCAAGGTTTTCTTCTCGGTAACGAAGATTATGCGAAACAAGTTGCCTAAAAGTCGGTTTTTTATTTTGCAAGTCAGGATAAAAGCAATGAATAAGTGTTGTGTCAAAGTCCTTGAGGGAGATTTGTTTTCCGTTTATTTTTCTGATGGCAGCAGGGCGGTTAAGAAAATTACGTTCAATAGTAACTGTTTGAGCATTCTCGGCATGCAAATTGTCAGCAAACGTTGCTTTGATATGGATATCATGTGCAATAAGAAAATTTTTGACAAGTTCATATTCATCTTTTTCGTTTTCTTTATCTTTGTATAAAATCCCAGGCTTTGCACCAAAGCAAAAATCAACAAGTTCAATGACTGTCGTTTTGCCAACATTATTACCTGTTTTTTTGGTTTCAATGGCAGAAGTCGTATCAATAATCAAATTGAGACCAGCATGGAAACGGATAGAACGAATTATTTGATTTCCAGTATATATTTCCAATGATTTTATGAACATAAGATTACCCTTCCATTGTCTTTGACTTCTGCGATATTAAGTAGAAACAGCCAATCAAGACTTAGCAAATAACTGGAGAAACTTATAGTTGAATTTTTTTCCTTGAGCATTTGAAACAAATCAACAAGCGGAATGGTATTGTTTTTTTTGAGATATTTGAGAATAAGCCCACCGATATAATATAATGTAAATTCTGGTTGGATGTTGTCAGGTAACAGCATAGTTATAATGCTCCGGATTCTTAAAAATTTTGCAGCGGATAAAGGCATCTACTACCACGATAGATACACATAAATCAAGTTCTTCCAATGGCAAGGGAATGTAATTATTACTTTTTTGAATTATTTGCTCTGCATGGTTAATAATTGCATAAAAAATATCATACTCTTTTTTCTGTTCATGTACGAGTCGGTGGTAAAGTTTTGATAGCATATGGTACACTGCCAAACGTTTATTTATTCCCAGTTTATCACATTCCCGATATTTTTCATCCAAACGGCCATAAAAATCCTTGTACAAAGGTATTTCTGGTATATCATTCAGATTGTTGAAATCTATTTTCCGTTGAATTTCATATTGATTAGGCTCTGGTTTATCAATATTATCACTCAAGTCCGCTTCTGCAAGGATATTGATAATACAAGACAGGTCGCTGTCTACTTTTTCTATTGATATGTCTGATTCGAATTCTTTTTTCAGAAACAGATAAATTTTCCTTTGTTTTGGAGCTGACATAACTTGGATCTGGCGTAGCAAGGATGGAATATCATAAATATCCTGATAAGGATCAAAATCCATTTCATTTGGATTAGAGAAAGAAATATCTTTTAATCTTGAAGCATCTTTTGAAATACAGATAAACATAAATCTGTATGCTCTGTAATTTTTAAGATTGTCTTTTATCAGTGCTGTCGCTAGTTTTTCCTTGCTGTTTTGAGCAGATACCTGTACTACTATTTTATTTTCTCTATCGATAAGGTCAATTGATGTCATGTTTTGTTTTTCAGTATTGATATTTTTCAATTTGTATTGAAAAATCAGATTGAACATATCAGCAAAAAAAGATTCAGATAAGATATGGATGTCAGTACAATTAATTTTACCACGTATTTCTATTTCATATGCGAGAGAACTTAATTTTTCTGTGATATAGTTAAAATAAAATAATCTATCCATCTCAATATTCCTTACCAACATGTTCAGTATAACATGAAGTTGACATTTCTTATAGTAATTATTATTTGTTTGTCTATTTTGATTTACTGTTCTATACAGTTTTATAGCAATGTCTGTTTCCTGTTTTTTTTGAGATGAGTTTTTTCCTTGTCAAGAGAGATAATCGGAAGAGGATAATGGAGTATACTGATTGTCCATCAATATTCCTATCTTTTCTAGAAAAACGCACCACCCATATTGCGGGGTGGTGGATTATATTTCACTTTTTGTTGGACCAATAAGTTCAACTATGTATTCTGTTCTTGATCCATGCAATGGCATCACCTATGGTTTCGTCATGGCAATACTCATTGAAGATTTCATGGAACAAGCCTCCGTAGATTTTCATCTGCTTGTCTTTTGAAGCTGCATGTGCAAAGAACTCGAACGTATCCTTGGGATCGACCAATCCATCCTTCTCTCCATGAAGCATCAGCACAGGGAAGGAGAATGAAGAAACTGCTTGTCCAAACCATTTCAGTCCGTCTTGGATTGCATAACACAGTCCGATGGTGAATGTCATCGTGTTGTAAGGATCCTTTCCGTACCAGTCTGCTACTTCCTTGACGGAGCAGACTCCTGCACCCAGCTGGTTGGGAAGTTTCGTGTGGGGATCCTGTCCTTGTGGCACTCCAGAGATGAGATGTCTGTTATCGCCTGTAAGGGCGCCGCTGGCAACGATGCCTGCAAGTTTCTTGTCCGGATACTTTGCACCATAAAGGGCTACTGCAAAACCTCCCATGCTATGCCCGAGCAGGAATACCGGTTTTCCTGGATTTTCTGCAATGGCCATATCGACGAAAACATTGACATCACCAAGCATCTGCATATAGTCATCATAGTAGGTCCTTTCTCCTTCGCTGCGTCCATGTCCCCTATGGTCGAAGCGATAGGTACCGATACCGGCCTGATGGAATTTCTTTGCCAGATAATCATATCGTCCCTGATGCTCACACAGTCCATGTACGATTACACAGACGGCCTTGTCCTTCTGGTCCGTTTCCCTGTTCAGAAAAAGCTTGGTACCGTCGAAGGAACTTATCATTGTTTGCATATGCAATACCTCCGTCCTTAATCATCTCACGTTTGGGTCCAAAGTCAAGGTGAAAAGCAAGACTTGATTTTACTGAAGTTATATTATCCTATTTAGCTAATATTTTATGGCATAAAAAGAAGTTTATAATAAAATTTAGTTGTAGCAAAAGCTTTAATTGCAGGTTTTGAGAATTGTTTAAGTGACTCAAGTATGTTAAAATTAACTGAATTCCAAGAAAAAGGGAAAACACCATGAATTATGAAGAATTTTACGGACAGTATCTGAATCTTGAAAATAAACTGGCAGTTGCCAGTAAGAATGCTCTTAAGCAGCAAAAATCAATTGCAAAAGATTTAGCCCAAGGGGATCTTTATTCTTTTGAGAAAAGTATGACGGAAATGCAGTCTGCTCTGTCGGAACTACAATTGCAGTTGCAAGAACTAAAACAACTATCTGACAATTTTGATGGTACTGCATACCTTGAAGAAGGTGATTTTGCACGGCAGCTGTTGTCTGAATGTGAAAGGAAAAATGTTGATATCAAGGGTGATTTCCCTGTATTTGAGATATTGCCGTTTACTGTTGCCGTTGATAAGAATACCCAACAGATAAGTATCGATCGAAAAAAATATAAAACTATTCGTCCTAAATATATTGTCAATACTATCGTCAAGATGCAAGATAAACTTAAGTCAGCTTCTTTTGCAGCCGTACGTTTTGCCACTGAAATATCAAAAGTGTATGACATATTATTAGTTCTTCATGGACAAAAGGAAGGAACTGATATGTATTTGATGGATATTTATCAACTCATGGTGCCCATGGCTCGATCGAGAAAAGACTATTCCAAGCAAAACTTTGCATATGATATTTCACGGCTTGCAGTTGCTGGACAAATTGTGTTACGGGATGGAAGGACTTTTCAGTTGGGAACTTCCAGAAACAATGTGAAGAAAGGCATACGGACATTGAATCCGAATGGCAAAGAAGAATTTTTTGCAACAATCAGGTTTTATGTGGCTTGACAAGGAATTGTAAGTTATAAAGGGCAGTGGACAGAATAAAGGATATCATAATGGTAGGTAACGATATTATCCCTATGCAAAATAACAGCAGTGACAGGATTGTCGACTTTTGGAATGCAAGGTATCTGCATGAATTTATTCCTGCTGGAGGAAGTAAGATTAAATTCGTAACAGGCTTGGAAGAAAGCGGAAAAACATCAATGCTCCGACAAGCGACAGCCGAAGCAAAAGAAGCTGGATTCTTGACTGTCTTTTTTTCTGCAAGAGATATCTGGCTTTATGACTTTAAGTTTGTTTTCTTTGAAATATTACGGCAGGCTAGGCTTGAACATCTTATTATACGTTGCTCGGATGCTATCATTCGCCAAATGGGTTTTGATTCGGCAAATATTCCTACAGGGAAGACTTTTATTGATTTTTTAGCTTCTGAAAATAGAAATGATGCACTTGAAAGACTTGAAATAAGAAATCTGCTCAGGAAGCGGTTCAAGGAAAATCCAGTGATGGATAATAGTTTTGCTATTGCCTGTTCTTTGCTGTGTGGAGATTGCCTTGGTCAACCGAAACTTGAGCCTGAAAGCAAGGAACATATTTTTGCATGGCTTACTGGACAGAAAGGGTTTAGGGTTACTTCTTTGAGGCCTCTTGGTTTCTCACCTGTAAGAATTAGTAAATTCAATGCACGTAGAATGTTGATGTCATTATGTGAGTTGGCAAGAATCAGCGGATATGCAGGGTTGTTTATTGCAATCGATGATGTGGATGTGCTTGTAGATAAAGCAAATTATGGTTTGTTGCACTACACAAAGATGCGTAGGGAAGATACCTATGAAAGTATCAGGGAATTGGTTGATGATATTGATAATTTTAACAATATTATGTTTGTCTTTGGATTTGACCGAAGTTTGATTGATGATGAGAAGATGGGATTGAAATCTTATCAAGCTCTTTGGATGCGAATCCAGAACGAAGTGGTTTCTGAGAGATTTAATAAATTTGCTGATGTGATTGACCTGAATAGACTTGCTTCTTCCATGTATACACCTGAAATGTTGATTGAACTTTCTCAACAGCTCTGTAGCAATGTTAAGGAAGGGAAAATACCTGTTCCGATAAATGCCGACATGGCTGAACAAATACTTACATTATCAAGGCTAAATGGTAAGTCAATTCCTTTATTGGTCAGACAGGCTACGTTAGGGAGTCTGATGGAAAAACAGGAGCAGTAATATGGACTTTGATTTTGAAGCAAGGACGATTATAGAAGCACTTCGATCGGGTATTCCCTCCAGAGCTGTAGGTAAATATTTTGCTCAGGCAAGGCCAAGGGTTTTAGCAGATATTGAACATGATATCACTATGGTTGGAAAAACGGGGCAATCTTCAGGCAAGATTATCAGCGGAAAATATGGTGAAGGGAAAACCCATTTGCTCAATACAATTTTTAACTACGCACATGACAACAATATGGTAGTATCCATGATTTCCCTGAGCAAGGAAACTCCTTTCAATAAACTTTACGATATCTATAGAAAGTTGATGGCGAATACTTATTTGCCCGGCAAAAAGCAACCTGGATTTATTCATGTATTCCAGGAAAAGCTGACTCTAAATTCCAATATTTCCTCAAATATGTTACTTTATTGTCTTGAACGGCTTGATACTGACAGGTTGTTTTTCCTTTTGAAAGACTATATTCATACCAATGATATGGATGAAAAGGCTTTGCTTCAGTCTGATTTGGAAGGTGATTTTATACCAAACACAATGGTTAAGTCGATTTATTTTCGAGTATTTAACCAAAGAGCAAAGTTTAAGGTTAATTTTGTCAAATCACGACATTACCAAGATTATTATTACTTAATGAGCAACTTATTCAAGAACCTTGGTTATGATGGATGGGTGATACTCTTTGATGAAACTGAATTGCTTGGGCGTCTTGGTAACAAAACACGAATGGATGCTTATCGCAATATGGGACGCTTCCTTTTTCCTGCAGACAGTTTGGAATCCGTATATACACTGTTTGCGATAAGTTCTTCATATGTTGAAGATGTCATTGAGGGGAAAAAGGACAATGCGGTCATTGATAAGTATTTCTCTGAGACGCCAGAAGTTTATCTTAAGGTAATCGAAAAAATTAAAGAGGCTGATCAGTTGAGTCCTTTGACTGAAGATGAAATGCGCTCTATACTCTCCAAGATTGTCCTGTTCCATTTTAAAAGTTATGATTGGCATACCGAAGTTGATATGAATGATTTTTATGACAAGGTATCTGCGGGCGGTTATCTACTTCGTTCCAAAATTAGAGCAGCCATTGAATATCTTGATATCCTTTACCAATATAGAATGAAAAGTCACATTACGATTAATAAAATTGATAGTACTATTTTCGAGAAAGAGTTTTCAGATGAGTAATCATTTCCCCAATTATTATTCGAAGTTTAAGCGTAACTGTGCTATCAATATATACCATGTTGGTTTTTCTGTGTCACTATGTGTACAAATTAATACACTAACTATAATCAACACATGGATATATTTATTTGGTGAAGTTGTAACTACTTTTGCTTGATTGTCTTGACATATGACTGAAAATTCGTCTAGTTTAATCGACGGAGATTTCTATACATGATGAGACTTACGAAACGGGTATTTTCTGATCTTGCCATCTGGATGATGGGGTTTGGTATTTTGGTGGGGATACTGTTTCCCTTTTTCATGAGATTGCTTGGCATTTCCGATTCCATTGTCATGACATGGTGGTTCTTTACTGTCTGCATGATTGCAGGCCTTTGTGTCGGATTCGTCAATATATTGCTGGCAAAGCGTGTAGTCGGTCAACGTCTGAATGTCCTGGCGTCTCATATGAAGGACATAAGCGGACATCTCAAAAGTCTTGAGCACAAGGAAAACTTTGACTGTTCTCCTCTCAAATGTCATATACCTGTGGATTCCGAGGATGCCATAGGTGCCAGTTCCCTCGCATTCAATAACCTTGTTGATACGCTGGCCGATACCATGAATGCAGAGATTAGCATCAGGAACTATACCCAGATGTTGACTAGCCACTTGGAAACGACAGGATTGTGTCGAAGTGCTTTGTTGCGCCTGATTGACATGCTCGACGCCCAGGGGGGTGCCATATTGGTGGATGAAGAAGGTGAGCTGACTGTCCATTGTGCATCTGGTCTTACTGGAACTGACCGATTGCAGGATAATCCCCTGGTGTTGGATACTCTCAGGACTATGAAAGATAGGCTCATCGATATTCCTAGTGACATTGAACTGGATGGGGTAGTGACTTCCTTCAGGCCTCATCAGGTAATGGTCCGACCGATAATTTATAAGCAGCTTCCTCTTGGAGTTATCCTTTTGGCTACTTCAGGCTGTTTCAAAGGTGAGTTGTTTGCTAATCTTGATGTCTTTGCAAAGAGCCTTGCCCTTGCCCTGCACAATGCGATGACCCATGACCAGGTACAGAAGCTTGCCGCGGTCGATCCATTGACAAGTGCATATAACCGCAGGTTCGGCTATGCCCGTCTGCATGAGGAATTCAACCGTGCGGCAAAACAGGAAAGTGCATTGGGCCTTCTGATGATTGATGTGGACAAGTTCAAGCAGATCAATGATGTCTATGGGCATTCAGTGGGAGACCGGGTATTGAGAAGTATCGTTACCTCAATCAGAAGTCAGCTGAGGGAAGGTGATATCGTTGTCCGCTTGGGCGGTGATGAATTCATGGTAATTCTTCTTGGTGCATCCAGGATGGACAGCGGGGTATTGGCCGAAAATATCCGCCGTCAGGTTGACGAGAGGAGAATCTCTTATGGTGAACAGGCAATAGAAGTTTCCATCAGCGTAGGTGCCGTATCTTTCCCTGAATTTGATGTTGACAATGAGAATGACCTTGTTGAAGCCGCAGACAAGGCTTTGTACATTGTCAAGAATGCTGGCCGCAACAAGGTTTCAGTCTTTGACATTTCTTAGATTTCAACGACTTTGATCATGTTTGTCATACCTGGGTATCCCACAGGCACTCCCGCTGTTACTACTACTTTCTGACCTGCTGTGACCATGGCATGTTCCTTTAGATAAGCCGGAGCAAAAGCGAGCAAGTCATCGACTGTCTTCAGGTCATCTGCTATGAGGACAGGCGTGACGCCCCAAGCCAAAGCCAGTTTCCTGGCAGTCTGGACCACAGGTGTAAAGGCAATTATAGGTATGCCTGGGCGAAACTTGATGATTCGTCTGGCCGTACTGCCGGACTGGGTAAAGCAGGCAATGTACGAGGCATGCAGTGCCATTGCAAGTTCCCTTGTTGCAAGTCCTACAGCTTCGGTCGTTGTCCTTTTCAAACGCAGGTCTATGTATTCCCTGTTGGCGTTCTGGCCGATGACCGCCCGATAGAATTCATCGCTTTGTTCTGTCCTGCAGGTTATCCTGTGCATGATCTGGACAGCTCTGATAGGAAATGCTCCCGCAGCAGTTTCTCCGCTGAGCATCACTGCGCTTGTACCATCAAGGACCGCATTTGCCACATCGGCAGCTTCCGCTCTTGTGGGCCGGGGATTTTCGATCATGGAATCCAACATCTGGGTGGCCGTAATTACCGGCAAACCTCCCTCAAGACATGCATGTATGATTTCTTTTTGGGCAATCGGTACCTCTTCAAGCTGCATTTCCACACCCAAGTCACCTCTGGCTACCATGATGGCACCGGCTTCCTTGATTATCTCGTGGATATCCTTTACTGCTTCAGGTTTCTCAATCTTTGCAATGATAGGAATTACCTTCCCGTATTTGCTGAGCATGTAGGCTTTCAGAGCTTTGACATCATCCGCTTTCCTGACAAAGGACAGGGCAACATAGTCAAGGTCATTGTCAAAGGCGAAGTCCAAGTCTCTGATATCTTTTTCCGTGAAGGATGATAGGTGGGACAAGGGCACGCCGACCGGATTTACACCTTTCCTGGGCTTCAGTTCTCCTCCTTCGATAATCTTGCATATGATATCTTTCCCGCTGACCTGCTGCACTGATAATTCAAGCAGGCCATCGTCGATAAGTATCCTGCTGCCACAGGAGATTTCTTCATGGAGATAGGGATAGTCAATGCTGATACGCTGATCGGTACCTAGGAATGGCTCCGTTGTGACCGTAATGGTATTTCCTTTTTCAAGCATAAAGGATGGTTGTGAGAGTTGCCCGATTCTTATCTTTGGTCCCTGAAGATCTTGAAAAACTGTTACCTGTATCTGTAATTCTCCAGCAGCTTTTCTTACCATGTCAAGTCGCTGTTGCTGTTCATCCCGAGTGCCATGACTGAAATTAAGTCTCAGAGCACGGGCTCCTGCTTCAATGACGGCCTTGATTGTCTGGTAGTCGTTGGTGGCTGGTCCAAGGGTTGCCACGATTTTTGTATACATTTCATCCATTTCAAATTTTCCTTTACCCCTTTGCCTTAATCGTATCTGGGTTGCCCTGACAACGCAAGGTGCTTACGATATTTTTTGTTCGTTTTGTTTCCAGGGGAGAACTGTAAGGTCTGTTGCAATCTATTTGGCAACTGTTCCATTTTCACTGAACATGCAGGTATAGTACCTGGGTGTAAAACCGGTGAACCGTTTGAAGGTCGTAATGAAATGACTTTGGTCTGAAAATCCACATTGCAGGGCTGTTTCGACGGGAGCGCAGCCTTGCTGAAGCATTTTCTCTGCATGTTCCAACCTGATGGAAAGCAAGTATCGATAAGGAGAAATTCCTATTTTCCTTGTGAACTGCCTGCTCAGGTATGATTTGGAGCAGCCTACGAGCCCAGCCAACTCCTCAATGCTGAGATTTTCTGTCCAATGTGCTGCAATGTAGGTTGTGATCGTGGCTATTGCATCAGTGGCTACAGCTTGTTGCTTTTGTTTGTTTTCTTTCTGTTCCAGTACCTGTTCCAGAATCTGGTAAAGCAATTCCTGTTTCTGGAGCCTTGTCCCTGCTCCAGCTTTGATGAGATCAAAAAGCTGAGAAAGCGTTTGGTACAGTTCTTGGTCATTTATTACGGGAGCAGTGAAATAGGCAGAAGGAATTCCTTCGGGATAGATATCTTTGCTGTATTTCAGCATTATCTGTCTTGAAAGGGTTATGGCCCGATAGTCCAGGGGTGTATTGTCCAAGGAATTGCAGGTGTGCGGTTCCCCTGCATTGAACAGGACTATGCTTTGGGAGCCTGTTAAGTATGTCCTGTGTCTGCAGACTGTTTTTTCGGCTCCTTTTTCAATGAAGCCGATGACATGGAAATCATGGATATGCGTCGGGAAATCCTGCAGGATACCCTTGAGCCTATAGGCATCAATACCAAGTTCATCATCGTGGTATATATACCGTTGCGGTTTCATCCCTGTCTTATCATCCTCCGTTCATAATAGAATGTCGGTCCTAGGATAAGCAGACCACCTGCAAGTTGCAAGAGGGAGGATGGTTCCTTGAGGATGACAATACCGAAGAAAATACCGGAAAGAGGTTCAAGATAGCTGAGTGAGACAATTTCAATGGCTTCAAGCTTTCGGTAACTTGAGAAATACAGGAAATATGCAAGACCTGTATGGACGAAACCGAGGATCAGAAGCATCAGGAACTGAATATTGCCAAGTGCAAGAACGTGTTTCAGGGAACCTGTTGCTATCTGATAAGGCAGGAGTATTACAGCTGCACCGATGAACTGCAGGAAAGTTCCCTGCAATGTCGTGAGGTTGGTATCTTCAGTACTTATCTTTCGGTTGAGCAGGACGATTGCTGCATACAGCAGACCGGATACTCCTGCTCCGATTATGCCGATGCCAAGAGTATTGTGTGCCCCGATGAGAAGCATGAGTCCGAGGAAACAGAAAATGACTGTCAGGATCTGCAGACGGTCTGCTTTTTCATGAAGAATGAAAGGAGAGGCTATGAGCACATAGACCGGGCAAAGATTGTAGATGAGTATTGCCGTAGAGACCGTGGTGTATCTGTATCCTATGAAAAGAGCTGCCCATGCAAGGCCGATGAGCGTGCCGCTGATGACGTATAGTCTGCTGGCTTTTTGCTTGAAGATTTCCTTATGTTGTTTTGTACAGAGCATGATAAACCACAGAAGTGGCAAAGCCAGGACTGCCCTGTAGAAAGCAAGTTCAAATGGATCAAGAGGTATCAGCCGAGAGAAGAGGCCTATGCTGCCCCAAAGCAGCATACAGGCAATGAGAAGTAGTCTGTTTTTTTTCATGTACGGGAGTATACAGTTAAAAGGGCCTTCTGTATTTTAACATAGTGAACAATTGTCTTTCAGTATGGCTCTGCTTTTTTCCTTTTACGTCATGGAACGGATGAATCCATAGGCAAAGCTGATTGCTCTGACGGTCAGATGCTCGCACAGGTGCGGTGGGTCATCTGCCTTGAAGCCGCCAGGCCGCAGACTGCTGCATGCAAGGGACGAAAATTCCTTGCAGAAAGCCTGTGCAAATTGTCTGCAGATTGTGCTGATTGCAGCATCATCCATGCCTTTTCTTGCAAAATGGATACCGATAAACATAAGGGAACCTTCGACAAGCCCGCATTGGGCTCCTGCTCCTCCTGCCCCGTGCATGCCGATTGCGGCCTGCAATGTCTGTTGTTCCATCGGCTCTTTGAAAAGCGTGCCGAGTATCAGCAGCGTACAGCGCGCACAGTTGATGTCTTTGTCCCAATAATAGGTATGGACTTGTCTTTCAATTATCTGTATGTCCGTCATTGTGTTCCATCTCCTTGGTGGAACAGTATAAGGTATGATATGGATCAAGGGAAGCGACTGGCTGGATTTGCTGATATGACAAATATATTGACGTAACAATTATTATTATGTTATATTATTTGTTATGAAAACAATTACATTGACTACAGATGCACAGCTGCGGATTTACATGCAGCCGTTGCGGCAGAAGATTCTCAGGCTTCTTTCCATCAAAGGGCCGATGACGGCAAAGATGGTTGCAGATACTCTGTCAATTACAAGTTCCAGTGCCAAGCACCATCTTCTCAGGTTGGAATCGATCGGAGTTGTCGAAGTCGACCATACTCAGCAGATTCACGGTATTACGGCAACCTTTTTCCGTAATGCACCGGTGACAGTCAGCCTTGGTAGTGATTTTTCCGAAGATCGGGAAATCCTGGCACAGGATTTGCTCAGAGATGTTCAAGAGGGATTCTTCAGGAAAATACACAATGCAAAGAAAGGCCAATCTTCCAGCTTTGAAGGGGATATGCTGACTGGCGTGCTCCATCTGACGCAGAGTGAAGCCGATGAGCTTTATGAATTGATCAGGACATATATTAGTTCCCATGAGACAAAGAAAGAAGAAAGTTTGCCATTTGTCTATTCTTTGGTAGCCTATCGTGAATGAGACGAAATCCTTTGCCAGACAGCTTGCTGTCATTGGATTGGGATATTTTTGCACAGGGATTACCATCCCTGCGTTGAGCCTTGTCATAACAAGCAAGGGATTCTCTCTCCTTCAGCTGAGTTCAGCAATGCTCTGCTATTCCGTGACTACAATACTCCTTGAAGTTCCCAGTGGCATTTTCTGTGATGCAAAAGGTCGCCGTTCCAGCTATGGTTTGGGATTGGTGTTTGCTATTGTCAGCACTGCTTGCTTGTTTTCACCATCATTCTGGTTGCTTTGTGTCGGATTTGCACTGGGAGGATTCGGACGAGCTTTTTCAAGCGGAAGTCTGGATGCTTTGGTCATCGAGGATTATCTGCATGGTGGAGGAAGCATGGGACATGTCGTCATGTGGACTGAAATCATCTCTGATGCAGCTCTTGGCATAGGAGCCTTGGCCGGTGGTTTGCTCCTAGCAGTGGGGAAAGACGGCCCTCACCTTACTGATGTACTTCTCGGTGTAAGGGTTTTCCTGCTTTCAGTCTGTTTGCTTTTGCTCCGGTTCTGGGTTCGAAAGGACAGGGGAGGGTCGAAAGAGTATGTAGGCTTTTCGGCACAGGCAAGGTTGGTAACAGCCAAGATGCATACCAATGGCATTATGGTGTGGTATCTGTTTTTTACCTTGCTGCTTGGATTTCAGCTGGCCTCACTTGAAAGCTACTGGCAGCCATATCTGAAGTCTTTGCTGTCTGCCTCCTCTGAGTATTGGATCTTGGGAGTCATAGGTGCTTCCATCTTTCTTGTAAGTGTCATCGGTTCCGTTGCTGGCAAATTCTTCCAACGTTATGGCAGGCTACCACAACTGTTGCTTCTGAGTTTCGGTATTGCCTTTCTGCTTGAACTGTCCTTACCCTATACGAAGACACTGTTCATTTTTTGCATTCCCTATGTACTTATCTACTTCAACCTTGGCGTTGCTTCCGTTGTCGGCGGATGCCTGTTCAATGGAAGCCTTGATGATGCTGTCCGTTCTTCGTCATTGAGTCTCAATTCCTTTGCACTTCAGTTCGGTGCCGTGCTATCCAATCTGTTTGCCATGGCAATACTGCATCATGGTACGATTGTCACTTTGTGGATATCTGTTTCCTTGATATGTTGCTTTTCCCTGGTTGCCGGTGCCATACCGTTCATCAGGGTAGCATCGGAGCAACAAGACAAATCTTGTTCAGGTATTGTAAAGTAATGGTTCCCTCGCAAAGAGAGCTGGTGCCTGTTTTTTTAAGGTCTTTTGCATTGTCATTTGACAATTCTGTCTTATTCGGTAATCATAAAACAAGGATTGCTTTGAGGAGGTAACTGTTCGATGGCATATTTGGGTGAAGGAATCAGGAAACTTGGATTCGGATTCATGCGTCTTCCGATGAAAGGAACGGATGTCGATATAGAACAGACGAAAGAAATGGTCGATCTCTTCCTTGGAAAGGGTTTTACTTATTTTGACACGGCTTATGGTTATTTGGGGGGCAAGTCAGAAGAAGCAATCAAAATTGCACTGGTTGACCGCTATCCTCGGGAAAAATTCCAGCTTGCAACCAAACTGCCTGCATGGGAAGGTGCCTCTACCACCGAAGAAGCCCGGAATATGTTCTTTACATCCTTGAAAAGGACCGGTGCCGGCTATTTTGATTTTTATCTGCTTCATAACCTTGGTGATGAACGCACTGAATATTTTGACAGGTTTGGCATTTGGGATTTTGTACAGGAACAGAAACGGAAGGGGCTGATAAGACATGTCGGATTTTCTTTCCATGACAAGGCAGATGTCCTTGATGCACTACTGATTGCCCATCCGGAGGTGGAATTCGTTCAATTGCAGATCAACTATGCCGATTGGGGAAGTGATTCTGTCCAATCCCACAAGTGCTATGATGTAGCAAGGAAGCATGGGAAGCCTGTAGTTATCATGGAACCGGTCAAGGGTGGTTCATTGGCTGATTTGCCGCCGAAAGCTGCTTCGGTTTTCAGAAAAACAGAGCCGGAGGCATCCGTTGCTTCGTGGGCACTTCGTTACGTAGCTTCCCTTGAGGGGCTGATTACGGTATTGAGTGGAATGTCAACGCTTGATCAAGTAAAGGATAATGTTGCAACCTTTGAGCATTTCAAATCCCTTGATGCCTCTGAACGGGAGACTATTGAACAAGTAAGGAATATCCTGGATAAAGTGCCGAAAGTTCCTTGTACTGATTGCCGTTATTGCAGGGAAGGGTGTCCTCAGGGCATTGATATTCCTGGGATTTTCTCAGCTATGAATAATTTCATGGTCTTTGATAACCTCAAGGGAGCCAAAGGTTCATACAGCTGGGCAACAAGGAAAGGTAGCAAGGCGTCTTCCTGCATTGCCTGCGGGCAGTGTGAATCAGTTTGTCCACAGCATATACCTATCATCGAGGAACTGAAGAAGGCCACAGTCCTGTTTGAGTAGCTTTGATGCAAGTGCCCGGGATATATGAGGTCCAGGGAGGGAGGTTGACAGTCTACCTTGTTTTGTTATACATTGCTAACAAATGAAAGATATCCGACATGCTTATTCATTCCAAGAATTGTATTCATTCTTTTTCGAGGACTTGTACGGTAATTCTATATGTTCAAGTTATGCAATGCGCCTTGTTGATGGAACAGGACGTATGGAACGTTACCGTATCCTGGATGGAATAGACCTGATATACAATGATTTTGCTACTGACGTTCCCATGCATGGATCGGGTTGTGATACCGACTTGATGGAGATCAATCATTGTGTCGAAGGTTCTTTTTCCTGTACGTTCGATGATGGTAGCATTCTTCATATGGGAGAAGGGGACCTTGCCGTCAATTCCTTGTCACATAGGATTTCTTCATCACGTTTTCCGTTGGGCAGGTACAAAGGAATCTGCCTGGTGATACATCCCCGGGAAGCCGCACGGAGCATGGAGCGTTTCCCTTCCGAAATTACTGTTGATATTCCTTTGCTTGCACGGCGGTTCAGGGAAGAAGCTGCCTGTCTGCAGATACATGCGGTTGCTGAGGTGCAGCATATTTTTTCAGACCTTTATCTGCATTCTCCCGTCAAATACAGAAGCCTGTTCATACTGAAGTTGCTGGAATTGTTTCTATATGTTTCCCGAGCCATAAACGAGAATAGCAGGGAGCAGCCGCAGAAGCCAAATATTTCTTCCAGGCAACTGGAGACTATTCGCGCTGTTGAAGCTTTCTTGGTTGCCGAACACGAACGCAAGGTGCCTGTATGTGAACTATGCGACCGATTTGGTATCGGAATGTCTACTTTGAAGAAAAGGTTCAAAGGTGTGTATGGGTGTCCTGTTGCGACTTATCACAAAGTCCTGCGGATGCAGGAGGCAGCTCGGCTACTGCGCCAGAGTGACAATAGCATTATGATGATTGCTGGTCTTGTCGGCTATGAAAACCCAAGCAAGTTTGCCGCTGCTTTCAAGGCTTTGATGGGAGTATCTCCAACACAATATAGAAATAACCGTTCAGATCAGCAAAAAGGCCATTTGGAGTAGAAAAGGAAAAACCTGCCATGTATTATTGTTAGCAACTATTAACAATACTGCAAGGAGGTTGTACATGCAGAAACAGGAAAAAAACGGCATTTCCCGATTGTTGCAGTTTGCGGGGCACCAGGCTCCGTTGGTACTTGTTTCGATGGTATTTTCTGCCGTCAGTGCCTTGCTGAATCTAGTCCCGTTCGTATGTGTTTATCTTGTCGTGGAACAAGTTCTGCAGTCCTTTTCCACCGGCGTTCTTGATACAGCATTGCTTCAGACCTATGGTATCTATGCAGTCGTTGCGGCAGGAAGCGGTTTCTTGATGTATGGATTTGGCTTACTTTTTTCTCATTATGCTGCTTTTTGTACGGCAAGAAATATGAGAAGTCAAGTCATGCACCATATCGTCTGTTTGCCTATGGGTTTCTATACTGGTACTACCAGTGGACGGTTGCGTAAGATCATTGATGAGAATACCCAGCAGACAGAGACGTTTTTGGCTCATCAGATACCTGATAGCATAGGAGCTTTCATTACTCCTGTTGCCTTGATGGTTCTGCTTCTGTTTTTTGACTGGAGACTTGGTATCGCAAGTCTGATTCCTTTGTTGTTCGGCTTTGTAATCTTTGCAAGGATGATGAAAATTGAATCCAATACGTTTCTCCGGAAATACCAGGATTCCCTTGAGGACATGAACCGTGAGGCTGTTGAGTATGTGCGCGGTATCTCCGTGGTCAAGGTCTTCGGCCAGACTGTCCGTTCTTTCAAAAGTTTTCATAAGGCAATCATGGATTATAAGGATTATGTCATTGCCTATACATTGTCTTGGCAGAAACCCATGACGTATTTCAATGTTGCCGTAAATGCGACTTTTTATCTGTTGATTCCTTGCGGGATAATTTTTGCAAGGAACGGTGCAGACTTGCAGGCCGTCCTTAGCTTGATTTTCTATCTTATCCTTACACCTGCCTGTGCAGGTTTCTTGATGAAGGTCATGTATATGTCATCATATAAGATGATGACTGCTGAAGCCATCGCCAGGATTGATGAGTTGCTTGCCGAACGGCCATTGCCTGAGCCCAAGGCACCAATCAACCCGCAAGGAGCCTCCGTGGTCTTTGACCACGTCAGTTTTTCTTATCCTGGAACTGGAAAGAAAGTTTTGTCTGATGTGTCATTTTCTGTTCAGGAGGGTTGCACCCTGGCTTTGGTTGGGCCTTCAGGAGGCGGCAAGACTACCATTGCTTCTCTTATTCCCCGGTTCTGGGATGTCGATGCCGGTAGTGTTCTTGTCGGAGGCGTAGATATCAAGCAAGTTGCCAGTGAGACTTTGATGCAGCAACTTTCCTTTGTTTTTCAGGATTCAGGACTAATCAAGGGATCGGTTGCAGACAACATCCGACTTTCCCGTCCGAATGCTAATCTACAGGAAGTCATTGCTGCTGCCCATGCTGCACAATGTGATGAACTTATCATGAGGTTGCATGACGGTCTTGATACTGTAATCGGTGAAAAAGGAATATATCTTTCCGGTGGAGAGCAGCAGCGGGTAATCCTTGCACGTGCCATACTCAAGAATGCCCCGATTATCATCCTTGATGAGGCAACGGCCTTTGCCGATCCTGAGAACGAGTACCTGATTCAAAAAGCCTTTGAGAAGCTTACAAAGGGAAAAACTGTCATCATGATTGCCCATCGCCTTACTACGGTACGTCATGCGGACGAGATCCTTGTGGTCGACGACGGAAAAATCTGTGAACATGGATCCCATGACCAACTGGTTGCGGCGGCAGGACGGTATGCCTCGATGTGGCAGTCATACAAGAAGGCTGCTGACTGGAATCTCAAGGAAGAGATACATGTGGACAGGAGGAATGCGTGATGCTTCAGAAACAATTTGCACTCAGTGATGCGGGAATCCGATCCTTGCATCAGGGAATTGTATGGAACACGCTGTCAAATTTGGCATTGATGTTTCCTGCAGGGCTTTCAATCGGAGTCATTCAGATGCTCCTGGCACCATATCTCGGTATTGCCATGCCAAAGTTAAGTCTGGCCTTGGTTCTCTTGGTAGAGACAGCCATTCTGTTTTTGCTTTATTTCTTTAATTACAAAGAATACGGAGCTACCTATGTGGCAGCTTATGAGGAAAGTGCAACACGGCGGATTACACTTGCCGAGAAACTACGAAAACTACCCCTTTCGTTTTTCGGGAACCGAGATTTGAGTGACTTGACTACTACGATGATGGGAGATTGCACAGCTTTGGAGCACACTTTTTCCCATGCTGTACCCCAGCTTTTTGGCGCTGTGGTTTCAATCATTGTCGTTGCTATATTACTCTTTCTCTTTGATTGGCGCATGAGTCTGGCGCTGTTTGTCCCGCTTCCTGTTTCACTGTCTGTCGTCATCGGCAGCAAACGTCTTCAGGATCATTTCGGAAACAAAAAAATCAAAGCCGGACTTGCGGCTGCAGACGGTATCCAAGAGTGTCTTGAACGTATAAAGGACCTGAAATCCTGCGGCAGGGAAGAAGCCTATCTTGACGGTCTTGATACAAAGTTCAATGCAACGGTTCATGCATCCCTTATTGCCGAGACCGTAGGAGGTCTGTTGGTTGCTTCTGCAACCATCATCCTCAAGTTTGGTTTTGCGCTTGTCATCCTGACTGGAGCAACCTTGTTCGGCAATGGTTCCGTTGACTTCATGACTTATTTGATTTTCTTGATAGTTGCAGCAAGGATCTATGATCCTTTGGTGACGGTCATGATGCAGATTGCCGAATTGTTCTCTGCACAGCTGCAGATCCGGCGCACTAAAGAACTTGAAGAACATCCAGTCCAGAAAGGCCGTGATACCTGTAGCCCGAAGGGATATGATATCGTGTTCAATCATGTTACTTTTGCCTATAATCATGAGAGAGTCTTGGATGATGTATCCTTTGTAGCCCGACAGGGTGAAGTGACCGCATTGATCGGTCCCTCAGGCAGCGGAAAGAGCACGGCTGCAAAGCTTGCTGCCCGTTTCTGGGATCCTTTGTCAGGGGAGATTGCTCTCGGTGGTGAAAAGGTGACACAAATAGAACCTGAAGCGCTGCTCAGGCATTTCTCTATCGTTTTCCAGGATGTCGTCCTGTTCAACGGTACAATCATGGAAAATATCAGGATCGGTAGACGGGATGCCAGTGATAAGGAAGTGCGGCGTGCTGCAGCACTGGCAGAGTGTGGGTTCATTGAGCGGTTTTTGAGTAGATACGATACGGTCATAGGAGAAAACGGAGCAACTTTGTCAGGAGGAGAACGCCAGCGCATTTCAATTGCCCGTGCCCTTCTGAAGGATGCTCCTGTTATTTTGCTTGATGAAGCGACGGCTTCCCTTGATGTAGAAAATGAAACGCAGATTCAAAAAGCGCTTTCGACCCTGATCAAAAACAAGACGGTCCTGGTGATTGCCCATAGGCTGCGGACTGTCGAGGATGTTGATCATATTGTAGTCCTGGAACATGGTGAAGTCGTGGAAGACGGTACACCGTCCGCTCTCCGGAACCACAAAGGACTGTATGCACGTTTGCTGTCTTTGCAGCAACGTGCAGAAGCTTGGACTTTGTAATCCAATCACTTCTTTTCCTTGATTTTTGTTTCGGCCATGGTTTTTCGACACCGTGGCCGATTTTCTTGAACTTGTCAGAGAGATTCTTATAACGGTATATAATATGGTGTTACCTTGCTGCTGATTGTATACGATGCGATATGACCATTGGCTAAACAAAGAATTCGGAAGACCATGTGTTGTCTGTCAAAAGAAGAAGGGGAAAAGCATCCTTGTTTCCTTGCAATAGGAAACGTAGGCATTGCCGAACTGGTTTTTCATGGTTTTTTCCTCGAATGCGATACAATGCCCATAAGCCAGGATGACCAAGCCGATCACGACCAGAAGGCCGAGTAGGCTTCCGATGTCCATACATGCTATGCCTATCCAAGAAAGAACGGCTTTGAGCGATGAATCCTTGACCAGCAGCAAGGGAAATATTCCAGGTATGAAAAAGAGAAGGAAACAGCTGATGGCATTTGTAGTTATGACAGTATAAATTGATTTGTCATCGACATTAGTTGATTTTTTTCAATTATGCTTTGTTGTTGTCTTTATAAGCAATTCTGCGGCAAGCCAAATGACAAAACTTATATTGAAGTACAGTGCTTGGGCTGTGCCAGCAAACCATTGTGGACCAAGTAAGTACATGATTTTATTTTCCTTATGTCGATAGTATGCTTATTCTCTGGCAACGGATTAGAAATGATAATCTGTGAATATGACATTTGATACAAAGTTGATAAAAAAAGAAGCTAGCTAGTGCTTCCTGTTTGTTTTTTGTCTGATTCTCCAGAGATAACCAGCAGTCCTTATCGGACTATTCTATAAGTTTGGGCCCAGTAGGACTTGAACCTACGACCCACGGATTATGAGTCCGATGCTCTAACCAACTGAGCTATGGGCCCGGCAGGAGGGATTTTCACCTATCTCCGACCATTGTTTGTTGCTCGCGCAACGCCCGTATTTGTATCTTATTTCAGCAAAAGTGTCAACTGGCTTCAGTAATGATTGCCATAGTTGTTGTATCAGGTATAAATGTCGGGATGTACTCTGTAGCTTGGCATGGAATATTATCTTGTATTCTTAGACATACGCTGACCTACAGGCAGCTGATACATATAGGAAAAGTTTGAGTATTTACTGCAACGATATGCTTTCGATAAATCAATAAGAAATGTTCATTTTCTTTGAATTCTGAAGAGCTGATCAAAAATATTCTTCCTTTACAGGGTGTTCTATGCTACTATTACACATATATTGCTGTTTATGTTTTCTTGATTCTGTAGAAATAGGACCGAATGTGGTCCAGGAGAATACCCATGAAGAAAGTCATTCCGATGTTGCTGGTTGCAATGTTTTGTACAATCATTCCCGTATCTGCATCCGACGTACATTTTGTATTTGGAAGCGGTTCTTTATGGTATCTCAATGCAGGAGGAGGTTACAAAGGCTTTACTGCAATAAAAGGCAATACGACGGATTTTCAAGCATTGCTTGGCTTGGGGTATATTTCCAGGGATCTCTGGCAGAATAGCTCAGGGGGAGGACTTGCCGATTCCAGTATTGAAAATGAATATCTTAGAGCTGATCTGACACTGAAGGCCAAGCAGGGATTCTTCAATGATGATTTGACCTGCTATGCAGGGGCAACCAGTGAATTTGATTATCATCTTTCCGGCCTCCAGCCTGATTCTTCCGTCTATCCAGATCTGAATGACACCACGCAGCTTGCCCAGACCCTTTTTGCGGGAGCCCTGTACGACCGTATGGATGACAAAGGTTTCGTGCAGAACGGGTACAGCATCGAATTGAAAGGCAGTGCAGGTCCCAGTTTGCTTAATGAAGCATCATCTTTTGTAAGTTTCCATGCGGAAGCCAGAGGTGCAAAGACACTGTTTTATATTCCTACGACAAGAGGAAAGGAGAATCTTTTTTCGATAGTTCTTGTTGACCGAGCCATGCTTGACTATACCAAGGGTGACAAGGTTCCGCTTTCTTTCCAGAAGCATATTTCATTGGGGTCCAACGTGCGAGGATATGCATCCTATTCCTACAATACAGAATTCACTGCAGTGAACAATTTTGATATCAGATTCAGTACCTATGAATTTGATTCCTTGCCTTTTTCTTTGCTTGCTTTTCCCCGGGTCGTCATTTTCTTTGATGTCGGATATGCGGGCGGCAATTACCTGAACAGTGATGTGTCCTGTACTGACAATATACTTGCTTCGACAGGTATCCAGATGACAGTTTCCGTCAATGATTTCATCGATCTTGGTTATCAGATGGCTTATCTGCTTGTCGATGCAGATTATGCAGGTGGGAGTGACACCCATCTCACAGGAGAATTTCTGCTGAGGCTTGCATTCTGAATACCAACGGAAAAGAAGATTTTTCTTTTGGAAGCGGATGACTTTCCTGTCGGTTGAAACGTAGATACAACTTGTATATAATCAGCAGCTATGAGTGAAAAGAAAATTGCATCTGTACACTGGGCAGATATCTACGCTGATAAGATTATCCGTGAAAAGGGTGAGAAGGATTGTTATACCTGTGCGAGCGGCATTACGCCTTCAGGTACCGTACATATCGGAAATTTCAGAGAAATTATTTCAGTTGAACTGGTTGCCAGAGCTTTGCATGACAAGGGGAAGAAGGTAAGGTTCATCTATAGCTGGGATGACTATGATGTATTTAGAAAGGTCCCCAAGGATATGCCGGAACAGGAATTGCTCCAGAGCTATCTGAGAAAGCCGATAACTTTTGTCCCTGATACGCTCGGCAGGGCTGAAAACTATGCCAGGGGAAATGAACTGGATGTAGAAAAAATACTGCCGGAAGTCGGTGTCAAGCCTGAGTTCCTTTATCAGGCAGAACGATATAGAAGCAGCCTCTATGCTGATGGCATACGGAAGGCCCTGTCACACAGGGAAGAAATCCGCACGATACTGAATGAGTTCAGGACCACCCCGTTACCTGATGACTGGTGGCCGATTTCCATTTTTTCATCTTTTACAGGCAAAGATACGACTACTGTACTTGGCTGGGATGGAGAATGGAAGGTTACCTACCGTGATGATGAGACAAATCAGGAAGAAACGATTGACCTTCGGACTACACCCAATACAAAACTTCCTTGGAGAGTTGATTGGCCGATGCGATGGGCTCGTGAGGATGTTGATTTTGAACCTGCAGGAAAGGACCATCATAGTGAAGGTGGTTCCTTCGATACCAGCAGAAGGGTAGTCGAACTTTTCGGTGGAAAAGCTCCGGTTTCATTCCAATATGATTTCATCTCAGTGAAGGGTAGGGGTGGCAAGATGTCATCCTCAAAGGGTGGCGTGATCAGCCTCTACGATGTGCTTGAAATCTATACACCTGAAATATGCAGATACCTGTTCGTCGGTACGCGGCCCAATGCGGAATTTGCCATTTCCTTTGACCTTGACGTACTCAAGATCTATGAGGACTATGACAACTGTGAACGGATATATTTCGGTCTGACCAAAGTCAATGACAAAAAGAAAGCAAAGAATGACAGGATCTTTGAACTAAGCCAGGTCCATGATATTCCTACTGAACCTTCCTATCAGATTCCTTTCAGACATCTGTGCAACCTGTTGCAGATACATGAAGGTAATATCGATTCAGTATTTGCTTCACTTCCAGATCTGAAGGATTGCCAGGTTGAGAGACTTCGCAGGAAATGTTCCTGTGCCTGGAATTGGATTACTACTTTTGCACCGGAAGATTTCCGTTTCTCCCTTGCTGCGGCTGACAGCCAGCCTGTAGATGTGTCTGATGCAGAACGTGTTGCCATCAGATCTTTGGCGGCAACGGTGGACAAGATGGATGCTTATGCCAATGACAAGGAGTTTACCCAGGCGATATATGACTGTGCCACTGACAACGGTCTCGAACCAGCTACGTTCTTCAGAATTGTATATCTTGCCTTGATACACAAGGAAAGGGGCCCTAAGCTTGCTTCGTTTATCCAGACCTGCGGTAAAGAGAAAATCCTGCCGATACTTGCAAGATATTAAATTCTTTTGCTTGATGGAAATGAAAGGGAAGAGGTCCTCGGTATCTCTTCCTTTTTTGCCTTTTTGCTATTTTGTAAGTATCTTGTAGATATTCTGAAATAATTATGACGGAGTTTAGCGATGAAAGTACTTATGATCAATGGCAGCCCTCGTGAACATGGTTGTACCTATACAGCACTCGATGAGATTGCCAAGACTTTGAAAGATGAGGGATTGGAAAGTGAGATACTGTATGTGGGAAACGTTCAGAAAGCACAGGACAGACAATTTGTTGCACAGGTAGCCCAGAAACTGAGGGAAGCTGATGGCTTCGTAGTCGGAAGTCCTGTCTACTATGCGGCACCTTCCCAAATTACCGTAACGTTGCTGGTGAATCTTTTCGGTATATTGAAAAGTGAAGATATAAGGCTGAAACCTGCGGCAGGTGTTGCTTCTGCAAGAAGAGCCGGGACTACATCGACCATTGACCAGATCAACAAATTTTTCCTCTATGGGCAGATGCCTGTCGTCTCTTCACAATATTGGCCCATGGTGCATGGCAACAGTCCTGCCGATGTGCTGAAGGATGAAGAAGGATTGCAGATCATGCGGACCCTTGCAAGAAACATGGCTTGGATGATCAAGAGTTTCAGCAAGGCTGCACTTCCGAAGCCTAAGACAGAGACCATCATGAGGACAAACTTCATCCGTTAGTTGATGAGTTTGTCCAAAAGGAAGGAATTCTTTCGCCACTTGGGCTGGGCCTTGACCCTGAGATCCAGATTCAGTTGCTTTCCTGGAAATATCTTTTTTATGGCATTGAAGGAATGTACTCTGATTTTCTTGATGGTTGAGCCGCCCTTGCCCACGATGATTCCCTTTTGGCTTTCTCTTTCTACGATGATGAAGGCCCGGACCCAGACCTCTTCCTGCTGTGGATTGTACTCCAGGTCGGCAATATCCACATAGACAGCATGTGGTAATTCCTGCGTGACCATGGCAATGGTCTTGCCTCGGATGATTTCACTGATCCTGAATTCAAGAGGTCTGTCAGTGTAGGAATCCTCGGGATAAGCCAATTCTCCTTCAGGAGCCAGGGCAAAGAGCTCGATGAGCAGATCATCAATGCCTTTGTCTTCCTTTGCACTGATGATGTGGATCTTGGCTTGTCGGATATGAGTTTCAAGGAAAGCTTTCGCTGCATCGATTTGTGAGGGAAGAAGTAAGTCTGACTTGTTTATGCAACATACGATGGGTGCCTTGGCGCTGCTGACAATTGATGCGATGGTTTCTTCTTCCTTTCCTGCCGGTCTGGTGGCATCGAGCATGTAGATAATTATGTCGGTTTCCTCAAGGGAAGCTCTTGCAACTTCCTGAAGCTTGAGGTTGAGTTTCTGTTCATTGAGGTGATAACCAGGGGTATCAGTGAAAATCAATTGGCCCCGTTGGTCGGTATAAATGCCACGGATGGCATTGCGTGTCGTCTGAGGTGTGCTTGCCGTAATAGATACAGGCATTTCCGTGATAGTATTGACAAGTGTGCTTTTGCCACTGGAAGGCCTGCCGATGATGGCTACTGTGCCACATTTCATGATTATGCTCCCGGGAGAAAAAGGGAATTCTTCTTCTGTGTAATCTGATATGCATGGTAGTCTATCCTATGAGGAAATGCAATGATTTTACTGGTGGGTTGTGAAAAAGTTAAGGGGAACATCAGGGTGCTGGGTTTTCATTCAAACTATTATCAGATACAGTAAGTCAGTGGCCATGGGCCCTATTCAGGAGAAAAATATGCAGTTGAACGACGAAGAGGAAAAAAAAGAAGAAAAGAAGGAACAGGATCCTGCAACCAATGAGAAACTGCTGAAGACAAGGCAGATACTGCTCAGTGGTGAAATAAACAAGGAAAGTGCCGAAGGTATCATCAAGCAGTTGCTGGTCATGGAGGCTGATGACCCTGACAAGGAAATTACAATATTCATAAATAGCCCGGGAGGGGATGTCGATGCCGGCTATGCAATCTACGATATGGTCCGGTTCATTTCATGTCCCGTTACTATGGTCGGTGCGGGGTTGGTTGCCTCTGCTGCTTCTTTGATTTTTCTTGCAGTCCCGAAGGAAAAGAGGATCGGCTTGCCGAATTCAACCTATCTTATCCATCAGCCGATGAGCGGGATGAAGGGTGTTGCTTCTGACATCGAGATTTATTCCAAGCAGATAGAAAAGCTGAGGGTCAAGCTTGATGCCGTTATCGCAGAAGCGACGGGCAAAAGCTTGGAAGAAGTAAGCGGAGATACGGAACGGGACCATTGGTTATTCAGCGAAGATGCCAAGACCTATGGATTGGTTGACCGAATTGTTTCGTCCAGATCCGATATCTAGGAAAACTCTCTGTTGCTTCAAGGGTCTCTGTTCCGCTGTGAGCGGTACGGAGGCCTTTTTGTTTGTGTGCTCAACTGAAAAGGGACCCTTTTCCGTTACATATAACGGGAGGGGACCATGTTGGTATGCATGTTGCTGTCGATATTTCTGTTGTGTTCCTGCAGTCTGCCTGCTGAAAAACCTTGCAGTTGTTTTTCCATTATGAGCTGGAACGTCCAGAACCTGATGGATGCCAAGTTGGATGGCAGTGAATATGATGAATACAAACCTGGGAACGGTTGGGATGAGGTTGCATATCGACGGCGGCTGAAACTTGCTGCAGATATCATTGATGATGTTGATGCAGACCTTGTTCTCTTGCAGGAAGTTGAGAATTCCCAAGTGTTGGCAGATCTGTCGGAGAAATATCTTTCCCGGTATGGTTATAAATGGTATGGGACAATAAAGAAAAAAGGGAATGCAATTGCCCTTGGTTTCTTGTCCAAGGAGAAGCCGGCCGATCTTCTTGTCCATGGGGTATCTGGTGCCCGTTCCGTATTGGAAATTGACTTTTCCTTTGCGGATGACAAGCTGGTGGTACTGACGTGTCATGGAAAAAGCCGTCTGGGAGATGCAAGGGAAAGTGCACGGCTTAGGTTGGAACTGTCAAAGACACTTTCTGCACAGCTTGCACTGCATGAAAATGACCTTGTACTTTGTGCGGGGGACTTCAATGGAAATGTCGGGGATGACAGTCAGATAGGTCAACCCCCTATCGTTGATGTTGCCAGCGCGGAATATCACCGCTTTGTCGATAAAGGTTCTCTATGTGTGTCGGGAGATAGAAACTACCTCGTCGGAAAGACACTTTACAGTCCTGAATTGGATGATGGAATAAAACTTACAAAACCTGGTACATACTACTACAGTGGAGAAGGATGGCAGTATTTTGACCATATCTATACTTCTGCTGCCGGATTTGATGGCAATGGGATGGAGTTTGAAGCTTTTGATATCTATGCTCCGGAAAAGCTTTGTAAGGTCGAAGGTGTCCCTTATGCGTGGGACAGAAGCGGGCTTGCCGGAATAAGCGATCACTTTCCAGTTGTCCTGCAACTGAAGAAATAAAGGAGAGAGCTGCAAGACAGCGTCTCTCCCCTTGGTTGCTATTCAATATCATCCTGTCCTGGCGCTTCAGCTGCCGGAGTCTTTGATCTCTTGGGAAACCGAAGTTCGTAGAATATCTGTTCTAGTGAAAGGCTTAGGTTGATGTTGTGTACGACTGACAAGTTGCCATCAGGCATTTCTACAGGCTTGAGTGTGACGGGACTGAAATTCAGTATCCCCGTTACACCTGCAGTCAAAAGCCGCTGATACGTATCTGCAGCCGCAATTTCTGGTACCGTGATGATACCTACACGGACATTCATGGCTTCAACTACTTCATCAAGTCTTGAAAGGGGATAAATAGGAGTCGGTTGAGAAGCATCACTGTAGACCTGTGGATCATTATCAAAACCGGCAACGACTTTGATGCCGTCAGGTTCGAATCCGTTATAGTGCATCAGCGCCAGGCCGATTCTTCCACAACCGATAATGATTGTATTCTGAGGATCTCCCTTCCCTAACAAATCGGAAAGAGACTGCAGGAGATCGGTGATTTCGTAACCACCTCTTTTCTGTCCGTGGATTGACAACTGCGAAAAGTCCTTTCGCACGACAGCTGGAGAAACTCCGGCAGCATCGGCAAGATTGTGTGCGAAGACTTTTTCGAGACCTATTGATCTAAGTCTGTTGAGTGCCCTGTAATAGCGAGTAATTCTTATTAACTGGTCATTGTTCATTATTTTTTCCTTGTTATGTGTCATATGTTATAATAAACTATATAATAAGTCAATAAAATGATGGTTATCGAAGAAAAATAGAAAAAAAATGGAGAATGAATGTATTAACAACAGAAATCTTCATCATTTTGTCTCTAAGTATTTTTACAACGATACTTTAGATTGTCGATAATGACTAGATTTGTATAATGATAATATTGTACTGCTTGTTCAATATTTTAAAATTATGATAAAAAAAGTAAAAATTTTTATCAATAAAATAACTTAGGAAACAAGTATAAAAATTATTATTTTATATTTATGTGATTTGATTCATATTAAACTGTATATAATCCAATATTATGAATATTTTATTACGTTGATAAGATATAAAAGGGAATAATTCTTTCAGTCTTATGTACAAATATTTTAATCAATGGTACAATTGGTGCCACTAACGAAAGCTTGTTTTTACTGTGGTTCGGTAAGGACAATTGGAGGGTACATGTCTGAGAAAACAGAAAAGTTCTCGCCTGAGTTGATGGCGTTCATCGACGAATGGCGGAACAAACCGGGTAATCTCATCATGATTCTGCATAAGGTACAAGGTGAATTTGGCTATGTCTCTCGTGAATCAGCGGAAGAAGTATCCAAATTGATTGATGTCCCTTTGGCAAAAATCTGGGGAGTTTTGACGTTTTATCATTTCTTCAAGCTTACGAAGCCTGGGAAAATCAACATTCAGGTCTGTCTTGGTACTGCCTGCTATCTCAAGGGTAGTGAGGGTATCATTGAGGAAATTCACAACCAGCTCGGCCTTGATGTCGGAAAAGTGACCGAGGATGGTAAGTTTTCCTTGGAGGCTGTCCGTTGCATAGGTTGCTGTGGTTTGGCTCCTGTAATGACTGTGGCCGGTGAGGTCTATGGCAAGCTGACGAAAAGTCAGATACCTGCTATCTTGCAGAAGTATTGAAGAAGGAAACATAGGATGCATCGGTATGTGACTGATTTTATCCTTGACATTGTCCAGAATTCTTTTGAAGCAGACAGTAATAACGTGGAACTGGTGCTTAGGGAGGATGACAGATATCTTGACATGACAGTCAGGGACGATGGAAAAGGAATGAGCCACCAGATGCTGGAAAAGGTCCTTGATCCCTATCAGACTGATGGAATCAAACATATAAAAAGGAAAGTTGGGCTAGGGCTTCCGTTCCTCGTGCAGGCAACAAGATCGGCAGGAGGAAGTTTTGATATACAATCGGAAGTCAGCAAAGGTACAGTAGTAAAGTGTAGGTTTGACCTATGTAACATTGACACTCCTCCGATGGGGGATATCCCTTCTACGTTGCTTGCCTTGGTGAGTCATCCGGCTGCCAAGGGAGTTGAGATTGAAAGGAGCCTGTCAACGTCAAAGGGAAGTGATTCCTATCACCTTTCAAGGGAGAAGTTGCTTGAAGTCTTGGGGTCCTTTACTACGGTAGCTACACTGAACCTGCTGATGGAGTATCTCCAATCGCAGGAAGAAGCGCTCGACAGATTCAAGGTGGATCATATTCCGGTCCTATGAAAGGAATGAATGGAGAAAAAAATGGCAAAAATGACACTTGAAGATCTTAGGAAACTGAGAGAATCAAAACAGGATGCGCTTCGCAAGAGAGATGTGGAAGGCAAGGATTGTCAGGTTATCGTCGGCATGGGTACCTGCGGTATTGCAGCAGGAGCCAAGGTCGTACTTGATGCTTTCCTCAGTGAACTTGAAGCCAAGGGAATCGAGAATGTCTCGGTTACCCAGACAGGCTGCATGGGACTTTGCCATGTAGAACCTACGGTTGAAGTCATCGTACCGGGTATGCCTGATGTCATCTATGGCAACGTAGATGCGAAGGTAGTGAAGCAGATTGTTGCAGACCATATCATCGGCAAGAAGCTGGTGTCCGAACATGTATTCGACAAGCCTGCCGCAGATATTCTTAAGAAGGACTAAGCAATGGCATTCAGAAACTATATCTTGGTTTGCGGAGGTACCGGTTGTGAATCCAGCCGCTCCGAGGAGATTTATCAGAATCTCATAAAGGAATGTGAGGCCCAGGGCGTCAAGGATGAAGTACAGGTCATCAAGACCGGATGCTTTGGATTCTGCGAACAGGGCCCTATTGTCAAGATTCTTCCTGAGGATGCTTTCTATGTCAAGGTAAAACCCGAGGATGCCAAGGAACTTGTGGCCGAGCATATTATCAAAGGCCGTGAAGTTACAAGGCTTCTGTATGATAAGAACCAGAGCAAGAGGAATACAAAGGTAGAGGATATCCAGTTCTATCAGAAACAGTTTAGGATTGTCCTTCGTAACTGCGGTAAGATAGATCCTGAGAACATCGATGAGTATATTGCACGTGATGGTTATGAAGCTTTGGAAAAAGCTTTGTTCGAGATGACTCCCGAACAGATCGTTGATGAACTCAAGACTGCTGGACTTCGGGGACGTGGCGGTGCAGGTTTCCCGACCTGGATGAAATGGAATTTTACCAAGAGTTCTCCTGGTGAGATCAAGTATGTCGTATGCAATGCCGATGAGGGCGATCCTGGTGCTTATATGGACCGTTCGACTTTGGAAGGCGATCCGCATTCCGTGCTTGAGGCCATGACGATTTGTGGCAAGGCAATCGGAGCCCATCAGGGATTCATTTACATCAGGGCTGAATATCCATTGGCAATTCATCGTCTTGAAGTTGCCATGAAACAGTCCCGTGAATATGGATTGCTCGGTAAGGATATTTTGGGCAGTGGTTTTGATTTTGATATTGAAATCAGACTTGGTGCCGGTGCCTTTGTCTGTGGCGAGGAAACAGCCTTGCTTCAGTCGATTGAAGGGCATCGTGGTATGCCGCAGCCTCGTCCACCATTCCCTGCCGTCAAAGGTCTGTGGGGTAAACCGACATGTATCAATAATGTTGAGACCTTTGCAAACGTTGCTGTCATTATCAACAAGGGTGGCAATTGGTTCAATAAGATAGGAACTGATGACAGCCATGGTACCAAGGTATTTGCCTTGACTGGTAAGATTGCAAATTCTGGGTTGGTTGAAGTTCCTATGGGGACCACACTGAGAGAAATCGTATTTGATATCGGTGGTGGTATTGCCAATGGCAAGAAGTTCAAAGCCGTACAGACCGGAGGTCCTTCTGGTGGTGTCATTACCGAAGAGAACCTTGATACTCCTATTGATTTCGGTGGCTTGATCAAAATCGGCTCCATGATGGGAAGTGGTGGTATGATCGTCATGGATGAGGATGACTGTATCGTCGACGTGGCAAAGTTCTACTTGAACTTTTCTGTGGACGAATCCTGTGGCAAATGTGCTCCTTGCCGTATCGGCGGACGTTCATTGCTGCATATCCTGGATAAGATTACCTGTGGAAATGGAACTTTGGAGGATATCGATACCATCCATAAGATTGCTCATGCCATGCAGAAAGGTGCACTCTGTGCCCTTGGGCAGACTACACCGAATCCGGTACTTTCAGGACTTCGGTACTTCCCTGAGGAATACAGGGCCCACATTGTGGACAAGAAGTGCCCGGCAGGCAAGTGCAAGAAACTGATTACCTATGTAATCGATCCTGCAAAATGTATCGGTTGTACAGCTTGTGCACGCAAGTGTCCTGTCGGAGCGATTTCCGGAGAAAGGAAACAACCCCATAAGATCAACACTGCTGCATGTATCAAATGCGGTGCCTGCTATGCCACCTGCAAATTCGGTGCCATTTCAATCCACTAAGGTACCGGGAGGACAAGAGTAATGGTAAATGTAAAAATAGACGGAATTCCAGTAGAAGTGGAGGAAGGAACGAGTGTATTGAATGCGGCCAAGAAAGCCGGTGTTCGTATTCCGACCCTTTGCTATCATCCGGATCTTGTTCCTTTTGCTTCCTGCGGCATGTGTATCTGCAAGCAGGAAGGCAAAGCCAAGATTATTCGTGCGTGTTCGACTCCTGTCAATGAAGGTTTGAGCGTCATTACCAATGATCCCGAACTTTTTGAAGTCAGGAAGACGATCCTTGAGCTCATGTTGAGCAATCACCCATCCTCATGCTTGACTTGTATAAGGAACGGTAATTGTGAGCTCCAGACTCTTGCTGCCGAATTTGGCATCAGGGAGCAGCCGTTTGAAGTCAGGCTCACTACCAAGCCGAAGGATACTTCGACTCCTTCTTTGGTGCTTGATCCATCAAAGTGCATCAAGTGTGGTCGCTGTGTACAGGTCTGCCAGGATCTTCAGGGGGTATTTGCTCTTGAATTCATCGGTCGTGGTGATAGTACATGTATGGCTCCTGCTGCGATGCTGAAACTTGCTGACAGTCCTTGTGTAAAATGCGGACAGTGTGCTGCCCATTGCCCTGTCGGTGCCATCTATGAAAAGGATGAAACCGATTTGCTCAGGGCAGCAGTTGCTGATCCTGACAAGAAAGTCGTGGTACAGATGGCACCGGCTACGCGTGTCGGTATTTCTGAAGAGTTCGGCTATAAACCTGGTACCATATCGACTGGCAAGATGTATGCAGCATTGAGAAAACTGGGTTGTGATGTGGTCTTTGATACCAATTTCAGTGCAGACCTTACTATTATGGAGGAAGGCAGTGAATTGGTGAAACGGTTGACTACCAAAGGTAGTGTGCTGCCACAGTTTACTTCCTGCTGTCCTGCATGGGTTGATTATGTTGAAAAATACTATCCTGATCTGATGGAGAATCTTTCGACAGCAAAGTCACCTATGATGATGCAGGGAGCTGTTACAAAGACCTACTATGCAGAAGCTAGCAAAACCGATCCATCCAAGATCTTCAGTGTCGCAATCATGCCCTGTACTGCCAAGAAAGCAGAACGGATAAGAGATGACAACATGAAGGTATCTGGGTACAGCGATGTGGATTTGGTTCTTACGACGCGTGAACTTGCTCGGATGATCAGAACTGCAGGAATTGATTTTGAAGCACTTCCTGAAGAGAACGCTGACAGCCCGATCGGTGAGTACAGCGGCGCAGGAACTATTTTCGGCAATACCGGCGGTGTTATGGAAGCTGCCATCAGAACAGCCTATAATCTTGTTACCAACGAGGAACTGGACAATGTTGAAGTGGAATCCGTGCGTGGTATGGATAACTTCAGAACCGGAGAAGTTGATATCAAGGGTACCAAGGTCAGAGTTGCCGTCGTACATGGGTTGTCCAATGCAAAGCAGGTCTGTGATGAGATCCGCGCTGCAAAGGCTGCCGGGAAACAGGCTCCATATGAGTTTATTGAAGTCATGGCCTGTCGTGGCGGTTGTATCGCAGGCGGTGGACAGCCGTATGGTGCAGACGATACTGTCAGGCAGGAGCGTATCGATGGCCTCTATGAGGATGATGAGCAGTCAAGTGTGAGACGTTCTCATGAAAATCCATCGATCAAGAAGATCTACGCTGAGTATCTTGATAGTCCATTGTCAGAAAAGGCACATCATCTGCTTCATACAACCTATGAGGAGATTCCTGTGTACAAGGCCTGAACGGTCTGATTTACGAGGTCCGATTCCTAAAAGAGGGAGTCGGACTTTTTTTGCTTTTTATTTGCTTGATTGGGTAAAGTTCCTGTGTCAAAATGATCCCTTTTCCAAAAGGGAGTTCACGAATTGCCTGATAGGTGATATCATAAAAAGATATTGTTGCCATTTTAACTGATGGGTAGCATAACCTGAATCCGAGGTGTGTATGAGACTAAAGAATACGTTGAATCCAAATCTTGTAAAGATTGGATTGGAAGGTACAGGAAAGGAAGAAATTATCAGGGAGTTGCTAGGTCTATTGAAAGCTGATGGAAAGCTTGGTGATATCGAGAAGGCCTTTGCAGATGTGATGGAACGAGAAGCAAAAATGTCAACGGGCATACAGCACGGGGTAGCGATTCCCCATGCAAAGACTTCAGAAGTGAAGGAACTTGTTGCCTGTATTGGTATCAAAAAAGAAGGTGTTGACTTTGCTTCCTTGGATGGGAAGCCAAGTGAATTGTTCATCATGACATTGTCCCCGAAAGACCGTATCGGTCCGCATGTACAGTTTCTTGCTGAGATCAGCAGAATAATTAAGAAAGAAGAGGCCAGAACGCAATTGTTGGAGGCAACAACAGTTCAAGAAGTGCTATCAGTCTTTGGTTTGTAAAAAAGGAAGGAGTTTCGTATGTCTGAAAGAATGATGGTGCTTGTGCTCCAATTGGGTGTCATTCTTATCGTTTCTAAATTTGTCGGATATGTTTTTTCACGGTATCTCAGGCAACCCAAGGTCCTGGGTGAGCTGGTTGCCGGAATGTTGATAGGCCCTTACTTGCTGGGGTCGATACCTCTGGGAAGCTTTGGGCCGCTGTTTCCCTTGATAACGGATTCAACAATACCCGTTTCGGCTGAATTATATGCCATATCGACATTGGGATCCATATTCTTGCTTTTTGATTCTGGATTGGAAACGGATTTGCCGACATTTCTCAGGTTCAGCGGCAAAGCAACGGTTGTTGGTTTCGGAGGCGTAATATTGTCTTTTCTCCTGGGAGACGGAATCACCTATCTGCTTTGTAGTGATGTGCACTCTGTGCTGGCACCTGAGGCTATGTTCCTTGGGACAGTCTGTACTGCTACCAGTATCGGTATTACGGCAAGAATCTTGGGAGAAACGAAAAAAATCGGTACACCTGAAGGTGTGACAATCATGGCTGCAGCAGTACTTGATGATGTTATTTCCATTGTATTGCTTTCCGTTGTAGTTGGCGTAGCATCTGTTGAGATGAATGGAGGAGCAATACAATGGAGTGTCATAGGCTCTGTTGCAGTACGGGCAATTGCATTCTGGCTGGCTTGTATGGTAGCTGGTATCATTATTGCCCCTTTTTATACAAAAGGAATGAAAAGGTTCCATTCTTTACCATTGATCAGTGAAATCTCTTTTGGTATTGCGCTCTTACTTGCTGGCTTTTCTGAAATGGCAGGTCTTGCCATGATTATCGGTGCTTATATTACCGGTCTTGCTCTTAGCCAGACAGATGTCGCACATAGTATCAGTACGAGAATGCAATCTGTCGGAGAATTCTTCGTGCCGGTTTTCTTTGCTGTAATGGGAATGATGGTCAACTTTGATGCTTTGAAATCTGTTTTTGGCTTTGCTTTGATCTTTTCCTTGATTGCATTCCTTGGAAAACTCTTGGGATGTGGATTGCCCTCCCTGCTTGTAGGATTCAATTTGCGAGGGGCACTGCGTATTGGAACAGGAATGTTGCCTAGGGGAGAAGTAACTCTCATTGTAGCTGGTATCGGCCTTGCTTCCGGTGCAATTGCGCATGATATGTTCGGTGTTGCTGTCATGACTATGTTGGTAGCTTCCATTGCCGCTCCTCCGTTGCTGATTGAAGCATTCAAGGGCGGAGAAAGTGGCTATCGTAAGAGCCTGCAGCGGCCAGAGCAGAAAGACAGGGTCTCGATTGAACTTGAATTCCCTACTACGCGGATTGCTGAATTCTTTACTGAGTCGTTGATTGCAAGTTTCATTCAGGAAGGTTTCTTTACCTCCAGCATTGAATCTGTTGACCCGACATGGCAGATTAGAAAAGAAAATACGGTTCTTTTGTTGAAGTTGCTTAAGGGCAAAGAAGATTCCTGTATGGTTTCAATAGGCTGTGGTGCAGAAGATCAGGACTTTGTTCGGTTGATGATGGTTGATGCCATGGCTGATTTCAGTGATTTTGCCCAAACTGTTTCTTCGATGAAAAATGAAGAGATGATGAGTGCAAAGCTCTTGATGCAGATGTTTGACGAAGCATAAGAACCGACGGTAAGCTTGCCGCGACCTAGGGCCGGGCAAGCTGTCTAATCAGGTCTTTTTATCTGTTCATCCTGCAGATAACTATCTTTGCATCATCCTCGCTGGTCAGAATCATAAGGTCATGGGTATAACTGAATGACAGATCTGATGGACAGAAGTCTCCTAGCTCTGTCGTGGCAATATAATTCAAAGTCGGAGCCTCCAAATCATCAAGGTCATCATCTTCAATGGCAAAGCAATGTATTGCATTGCTTTCATTGCTTAAGGCATACAGATATTTTGGATCTGATCCTGTTGTGTCTGGAGCCCAGTCTAGGTGGATGACTTTGCCCAATTTCGGAATGCCTTCGTTGTTGCTTGTGTAAGAATGCTTTATTGAAACAGCAAGAGGAGATGTACTGGTCTTGACCAACACATCAATCCCATCTGCAGTACCTACAAATGCAGATGTATTGCTGATCGGCAAAGTACATAAAGCCGAAAAATCAGGATATGCAACCGGTGCCGCCAGCTGTGTCAGGCGAAGGTCTCCGTTTACATCAATGTCCATCGTGAAATATGTGTCACTGACTGTTGCAACAGAATGACCGAGTGGACTTGAAGCGCCTTGCAAAGGACCTCCGTCCTTACATGTTTTGTAGGTATGGCATACAAGCTGGAGAGTAGAATTGAATTCATCCTGGTCTGTAGCATCAAGGGAAAATTTCATCAGATAGTTTGCGCCATATCCGATGACCCATATTCCTTCGTCGCCATTATAGGCAAGATCTCCGGCTCCGCAGGTATATACCTTTCCATTGTACGAATAAGACAACAGATGCTTGTATTTCAATACAAGGTTATCGTTGGCAAATTGGTAGACATATAGGGTGTTTGTAGTAGTCTCGCTTATAGCCAGCAGACTGAGCGAATCAAAATATAACATGTCGGTAACTTTTCCCAAAGGCAGGGCACTGCTGTTCGAGAATGTTTTGATGACGTCCAGGGTATTTCCAACAAATCTACAAAGTTGCAATGTCTTGTTTGAACCGGAATAAACCAAGAATCTGTTGTCTGGCAGGAATGTTACTGTTTCATGCCCGCCAAGCTTGAGATTGCTGTTGCTCTGGTCAAAGGTCTCAATGACCTGTGGAGTTTGCAAAGGCGTGTCCAAGGTAGTAATGAAAGTCTTGGTCGTTGAGGCAGAAGCTCCCAGGGCAGGTCTTTCGACTACGGCATCCAGCCGGTGTTTTCCAAGTTTTGGAGTAAGGGAACAGGTTGTTCCTGAAGTTGTATATTTGCCATCAAGATACCAATTTGTCGTGGAATCAGTAGGTATAGGATAACCTAGTTCACTGGAAAGTGAAGCTGTTATGGTTTGTCCGAAAAGGACTGAGTCTTCGATTCCTTCAATGCTATAGGACAGTGGTACGCCTGATTTGTCTATCAATTGCAATGATGAGTCTTGTGTCGGCAATTTGTCCAAGTTGAAATCAATGGCTCCGTTGCTGGTCTTGCTTTGGACTATCCTGATAGCTTCGACTCCGCCGGCAACCGAAATATCATTGTCTTTCAGAGTTGCTGTTACCGTATAGGAACCTGCATTCCATGTTGCACGGTACTGTGCAGTACCTCCGGTACCATCAAAGGCTGTCGGTTCGATTGTTTCTTCATTGCCGTCTTGGTATTTTTTCTGTAATACCAATGCGGGTGACTTGACGCAGGAGGCATCCCAGTTGAAGTCAATTTGTACATCACCTCTTCCGACAAGAGTATCCAGTTCGATTCTTGCGATTATCGGATCATTGCCAAGTTGTACAGCTTTTGTCCCTTGGATGATGGATAAACCATTTTCATTCTTTCCTGTTGCAGTAATGGTCCATCTACCGATCTTAAGACCTTTCAGCTGTACTTTTGTCTTGCTGGTCTCTATGGTAATGTGGTCATCTGCCGTAGGACCTGTACATTCAACTGTATACTGTTCGATATTGAGTGGTGTTGATTGCGGTAGTATTGACCTTGCTGCTGCAGCTGTTTCCTGGGTCAATTCCAATTCGATGTCTGATGTCTTTGGATTCTGATTACAACTTATGAAGGCAAATGCCGACAGGGCAATCATGCATAGGGGAATGATTTTCTTTTTATGTTCCATATGAACCTCCTTCCCTTATATGCAGATTCGCGGTCACATCTGTTTGGCTGTTTCTTCTCCCTTTGTTGTTTGATTGCAGTAGAACGATATATATCTATTTTGTATATAAGCAGATACCTGAAGTGTTCGAAACTGCTTTCAAATTGGTATTGGTGCAGATGTGATATGGAAAAGGGGAAAGCTTTATGTTATGATGGCCGTATGAAACTGAATGAAATTTTGAGTGTACCATTGATATCAGTTGATTTGAAGGCAACTGACAAAGAGGGTGTTCTGGAAGAACTGCTGGATCTTCTTTGTTCCAGTGGTAAAGTACATGACCGTACCCTTGCTCTCCGCCTGTTGCAGGAACGTGAGGAAAAGATGTCTACAGGTCTCCAGGATGGAATTGCGATTCCTCATGCGAAGACCGATGCCGTACAGGAACTTATTGCCTGCATCGGTATAAAAAAAGAAGGCTTGGATTTTTTATCGGCTGACGGTAAGCCGGCAAAAATTTTTGTCATGGCGTTGTCTCCCTCTGATTGTGTAAGCCAGCATCTGAAGTTTCTGGCAGATATCGGTGCTGTACTCAGTGTACCGCTCAACCGTAAGAAGTTGCTTAGGGCCAGTTCTCCTGAGCAGGTACTTTCGGTTTTTCTAGGACTTCCGAATTGAAATATCTGCTTCAGTTTATGATGCTTGCATCTGGTTTTGTCATTATATTTGTCCCTAGGGAAGTCATTGGTCGAATATGGTATTTTATGTTTTTCCCTTTGCTGGCTTTGTGCGGTTTTCTATATGTCCGTCTGATGTTTCAAGTCGGAGACAAGGAAGTCACAAAGGTTTTGAATAGCAAGCCTGTTTTTTCATTTCCCTGTGGAAGAGCTTCTTCCGTTGATAGACAGATTGCAGAAAAGGGACGATTGGCTGTCAATGATGACAAAATTTACTTTATAACGAAAAGGAATGGAAAACTGGTAATAGCCTTTGAGGAGAAAATCAAGGATTTGGATGGATTTTCCGTAGGTACATTCAAGGATGAGCAGACTGGTTTCTTTTTCCATAAGGGGAAGGAAGAATTCGGTTTCAGCTGCAGGCAGGTTGATAAAGTTCGGGACAGGCTGGTCCAAGCTCTTGGCTGGGAAGATGAGGTTCCTTTCCATGGTGATGTTTCTGTAGGGGATGATGCTGCGACAGCTCCCGTTTTCGGTGATGATGACATTGACAATTGATTGCTGATTATCTGCAATATATTGATGAAATCTGGTAGAGATACCGGATTTTTTTTCTTTATGTCAACAGGAAGCTTGTTTCTTTTCCTTAGTAGGATGAGTGCTGATTACCGGGGCCATAAGTCTCGTGATTAAGTCGAAAACTAGGGAGTGTGCATAATTTATTTTAATGTACGTAATGATTCATGAGAATAAAAAAGCATCTGATTGCTAAGATCTACATCCTGTTGCTTTGCCTTTTTCCTTGTGCCGGGCAAGCCTTTGCTGAAAGTCGTATGGCTCATTTTTCCATTGCGGCTGACGTGGCCTATACAGATCCTTTCATAAGCAAGCTTGTCTATAACCATGTCTGTGCCACGGTGAACCTTGACAAAAATTTTTCATTACGGGTTCCCCTTGTCTATGCTATTTCGTTGGATGACAGGGACGTTTCCTTGCTGTCAAGCGGTGTGCAACTTGATTATTATCCATTTCAGTTGCCGTTGTTCATTTCCTTGTCAATGGTCGATGTCGCATATCTTTTCGGTATAGATGCACCGTTGGAACGTCTGCAGTACTTGGATGAAGTTGCTATCGGTTATCACTGGGATATTTCTGATGGTTTTTTCGTTGAACCTGCTGTAGTGCTGTTTGATCCCAGTGGTGTCTATGCTGATGCCTATGAAGCAGTTACCGAAAGCTTCGGTGATTTTCCAAAGATAAGATTTGAACTTCATATAGGATTCAATCTATTTGATTTTCCTGAAGAAAGAAAACAGTAAATGTGGCAGGTCCTCATCAGGTAAGGGGTACCTTGGAATACTGATGTCGCTTGTAAGCAAAAGGAGGTAGACGGCAGGAGCCGAGGGTGTCCTGTCGGAGCAATGTATGAAAAAAATGACAAGGAACATCTTCAGTTGGATACTGGTAGGGATGTTGGTTTTCGTGTTAAGCGGTTGTTCCCAAGGCTGGGATGAAACCTTGAAGCCTCGGATAAGTGATGAGGAGCTTCTTCCTGCAGTTGAAAGAATCGTCGATGAACAACTTGATCAGGTATTGCCTTTCCTTGACGTACAGACCCGTGACAGCCTGAAAAGTTCAGATGATGAGGAACTTACAGGCAAGAAGGTGGTCGAGGAAACACTTGGAGAAAGCAATGGACATGCCTATCTTCAGTTTTGCTATGATGTTGCCTATACGCAGGATGGTGATATCGAAGAATTCGTTGAGAATGCAAAGCAACTGTTGCCAGAGGAAGAAGCCTCAGAGTTAGATGAGAAGGTTGAAGAAACAAAGGCTGTACTGGAAAGTAACTTTGAAGATGTAGGAAGAGGAGTGCCGCCTAGCCAGAGGGCTGCGTTCAATAAAGATGTAAGGCGTCTGGTCGTGAGGACATTGGTCTTGTTTGTAGCCGGAATGGTATATTCTGCTATTCCCACGACAATGTTCTGGGGAAAGGTCTCGGCGGCATCAGCAATTGCAGTAGCTGCCGGAGTTGTATCGTGTACAATCATGAACCTGTACCAATACTATAAGTATGGAGGTGATATGGATGAGTCATTCGGTGTCTGGATGAAAGAAGTTTCCACAGAACCGGAAATAGCTTATGCGATGGCGAGCTCAATCATAACGATGGGTAAGACCCTTCATCGAAGTTCCGTTGTAACAGGGATTTCAATATGCGTGTTTTCGCTTTATAATGTACTGGATATGGTAAAGGACTTGCTCAAAAAATATACGTTTACGAGTTGAATATGGATATGTTCCGTTGTCCTGGAAGCTTAGCCTTTGCCTGTCTTAGGAGTATGGAATGGAAAAGAAAAGATTGACAGAAGCTTTGCTTTCAAGATTTCTTTGTTATGCACGTATTGATTCGATGAGTGATGAAAAGATTGCCGATAAGGGGACGAAGCCTTCTACTGCCTGCCAACTGGATATGTTCAAACAACTGAGAAGGGATTTGATTTCTTTGGGAATTGAGGATATCGAGGATGGGGGCTATTACCTCCTGGCCAGGATCAAGGCAAATGTAAAGGGAGTACCGTGCATAGGCTTGATGGCCCATGTCGACACTGCACATGATGTAGAGGGAAATGGTGTCAAACCCATTGTCCATGAAAATTATGATGGCAATGATATTATCCTTGATGGTGTTACCATTACCCGTGCTGACAATCCTGAACTTGGTGATTATGTCGGCAGTACGGTAGTTACTTCTGATGGGACAACACTCCTTGGTGCCGATGACAAAGCCGGTGTTGCGGAAATCATGGTGGTAGCCCAGCAACTGATGGAAGATACCTCATTGCACCATGGGGAAGTTGAGTTTATATTTACCAGCGATGAAGAAACTGGACATGGGATGGACCGTTTCCCTTATGAACATCTGCATTGCAGTACCTGCTATACGCTTGATGGTGGAGCCAGATATATCATTGAAACAGAATGTTTCAATGCCAGTCATGCAAAAGTGCTTTTTGAAGGGAAATCCTACCATTTCGGAGCTGCAAGGAATAGGATGATCAATGCACTTAACCTTGCATCTAAATTCCTGCAGGCACTGCCGGCAGGTGAACAGCCTGATACCACTGAAGGCCGTGAGGGGTATTTTGGTCCGGAACAACTCCAAGGTACTGTTGCCCATGCGCAACTGGATCTCTTGGTGAGAGATTTTGACTTGGATCAATTGGAGCGACGGGAAAATCTGCTCAGGCAGATTGCTGCAAGCCTCCAACAGACTTATCCTGGATCCAAGGTTTCTGTCGTGATTTCAAGACAATATTACAATATGCTCGAAATTGCAAAGCAGCATCCTTCAGCTGTACAGAATGTTCTGGAAGCAGGCAGACGATTATCCCAGCCTTTAAGTTTTGCAGTCATAAGGGGAGGAACCGATGGGGCCAGAATGGCAAATGAAGCGGATATTCCATGCCCGAATCTTTATACCGGCGGATACAATTACCATTCTCTATATGAATGGTGTGCCCTTGATGCCATGGCTGATGCTACGGCACTGGTGTTGGGAATCCTTGCCGTGGCTGCTGTTACTCAAGCATGAAACGTCATCTCCTGCTGTTTCTGATACTTGTATCTTTTTTCCCTTTTTCTTTGTCTGCACTGAAAGTGCAAGGAGAGGATTTATCTGCGGAACTTGAAGGTGGAATTGCCCAGGCTGTGTTTGAAGGGTGCAAGGACAGAATTGATTTGAAAGATGTACAGGTGCATGTATCCGATCTGATTGATGATGGAAAGCAAATCAGCTTTACATTGTCAATGGAGAAAAGTAACAAGGAACCTCTTTCATTTGATGTTTGGGCACAGGATGAAATACAGATGAAACAGCAGATTGTGATGAATCTGCGCTATGTGCTGTTGCCGTGGCTTGATGATTGTGGGCAACCGTCAATTGCCTATGCCGATGACCCTATATATTCTTTCAAACAGGTAGATGATTTCAGTGTAGGTGAATATTGTCGATTGGTTTCCTGTCAGGGAAAAAAACTTGGACTTGGAAGGATCGTAGCATCATATGATGACTATGATTCGTTGCAACGTATTCGGGGGACAGGCTTTGCCCCTGGTACACGACTGGGGCAGGGACCCCAATGGCAGATAGGTCTTGGAGCTGATTATTTGATTGATACCGGTACTTATGGCTGTACGGTTTCAGTTGCGTATTCCCATCTGCCATTCTGTAAACTTCCATGGTCCTTGTTCCAGCCGATTATGGAATTTAGTTTTTCCCAACAAAAGCTTGGTTTGGGTTTCCAGTATGATCTGCCGTTTTCTATATTTGGATGGAGAGGCGGTACATTCATCACTGACGGAGGACTTTTTGCTCGGGGGATGCTGGAAACTGATTTAGAAAGTCTGTCAGCTTCATACGCTATAGGTTATCGTTGGATGTTGAATGAAAAACTATATCTTTGGTCGGATGTAGGACAGACATCAGATGGAATTACTGAAGTCGGCCTTGGGCTGACAGTCATGGAATAGGAAAAATATGAAAAAACTGGGTGTTTTGCTGTGCATCAGTCTGGTTTTAATGATTTCCTGTATTTCTACAGGTTCCGAACGACTGTCTGACAGACCATATTGGATTGATCATCAGGTAAAAATCGAAGGTAAGGTCTGTTATCATGGTTTCGGAGAAGCTGTAAAATCGCAGGATGCAGTTTTCAATGCATGCAAATTTGCATTGCAGGTCTTTATGAAAGAAAGAGGTAATGGCGATGTATCCGTATTGGCGGATGAACTTGCCAGGACTTCTGAGGCTGAGAATGGACGTTTCAAGCTCGAATATCAATATATGGAACAAGGACGGGACGGCAGCTGGGAAGCCTATGTCCTGATGTCCGTAACGGATACTTATGATAAGCAAAGCCGTGATGAATATAAAGAAGCCGTTGCTTCCTGTGAGGCAAAGGTCCAGGAACTTATCAACAGCAGTGATGCCGCTTATAGACAGAATAATGACTATCAAGCAATCGTAGATTTGCTTGATGCCTATATGCTGGCACGAAAAGGGCCGATAGGTGAGGCTGCTTTCAGCTTGCAAGTCCTGCTGGACCGTGCCATAAAGATGATTGGTAATCTTTCTGTTTCGATAAAGGATCTTGAAAGAAGCAAGGCTACCTGTACTATCAGAGTGCGAAGAAATTCGGGATTTATCCACCCTAATGTCGTCGGTGCAAAGTTCTTTGTAACTTATCGTGCATTCAATGCTGTAAATGCTTCTTATACGGCTTCCTATAGTTTTGTTACACAGAAGGACGGACAATTCCATTTGTCGATTCCGAATAGGCAGTTGACGGCATCGGGTATTATGACCGTGAGGCTTGATTTGACCCAGCAGCTGGAAAAATTGAAAGAAGCTGGTTATATGGATGCTTACGACCAAGTAGAAGCCGCTAATCATGGACGTATAATCAGTTATGACAAGCAGATACTGCTTAATGGGAAAAAACTGGCATTGGATACACTGGCCAATGATGCGACACAGAATCCGTTGGACACTTCCGGTATGGATAACATATTGTCATCATTTCTTCTTTCTTGTGATAATTCTGTCTATACACTTGCGATAAAACAGGATGATGTGGATGAAATCCTTGCTCAGGCAAAGTTGCACGGATGTGAGTATGCTGTACTGTGCAAAGCAGAAATTGTTGACGAACAAATGGGTACCGATGCCTCTGCCTTGGTTTCAGGTTCCGTGGAACTTTACCGTGTTTCGGATGGTAACAAGCTCTTTGTTTCCGATTTGCAGCAGTTCTGTGCAAACGGACAAGACCAGGCGGAAGCCCGCAAAAAGGCTTTTGCCGGTATAGCCAATAGACTATGTGCTGTATTGCTGTCCTCTACCTGAACAGACCGGTTCCTTGAAGCAACAGGGGATTATTGCTGATGACACCACTTACACCCAGATTGACTACCCGTTTTGCTTCCGTAGGATCATCCACGGTCCAGCAGACAACATCATAATCATCAACACTCATCTTTTCCATGAATTTTTCAGTGACTTGAATGTGCTCAGGTTTTAGATAGCTGCAGTGGCAGAGATGTCTTCCGAAACCTTTTCTCAATAGCCAAGGAACTTCCCGATTGTTGCTGAAGATGACTGCATCTCTGAATGAATAGTTGCTTGTTTTTTCAAAAGCTCTCAATGCAAAGGGGTTGAAGGATGAAATGGTACAGTTGAGGACAAGCCCATGTGATTTGATGATTTCATAAGTAGACTTGGCAAGTTCTCCGACATATATTTTTGGACTCTTGAGTTCAATATCATAGGTAACAGAGTCTTTGCACAAGTCAAAGACTTCGCCCAGAAGAGGAATTGTTTCACCTTTGAACGCTTTGCCTTTATGTAAACCAACATCGAGGGATTTGATTTCGTCAAGTGTCAGGTCCTCGACGATAAGGTTCTTTCCGCTGACTCTTTGCAGATTGCTGTCATGCACAACGACTATTTCGCCTGTCTTGACACGATGGACATCCAGTTCAATGCCATGGATCCTATGTTCCAGGCAGAGTCCAAAAGCAGTCAGGGTATTCTCCGGTGCAAGCGTGCTGAGTCCTCGGTGACCGTAAAGCAAAGGTCTGCTGTCTTTGATATTATTCATATTCAAACCGTATCCTGAAAGGTCAGGTTTTGCAATAAGGTTTTGTCTGTTGGCTTTGGGGGGACACTATATGTCCCTGCTTATGAAGTATACTTAAGAACTGTGAGGTGGCTTGCAGCTGCCTATGACTTGATTACAGCTGTATATTTTGCTATCGTTTCGAAATATGGAGGGGTTGATGAGTGACCTTAAATTCTCTGTAGGCGATGAAATCAATGGCTTTCGCCTGGAACAGATTGATGAACTGCCTGACTACCATGGTCTAGGATATCTTTTCAAGCATGTCAGGACTGGGATGGAAGTCTACCAGGTAGCTAATGATGACCGTGAGCTTTTCTTTTCTTATGTATTCAGGACCACTCCGACCAATGACAGCGGAGTTGCCCATATAATTGAGCACAGCGTGCTTTCCGGTTCGGAAAAATATCCTCTGCGTGATCCTTTCATGGAACTTCAGAAAGGAAGTGCAAATACTTTTATGAATGCTCTTACCTATCCTGAAAAAACACTTTTTCCGGGTGCCAGTCCTTTGCCAAAGGATTTCGAGCACTTGTTCAAGGTATATACTGATGCAGTCTTTGCCCCATTGCTCAGGGAAGAGACTTTCTTGCAGGAAGGCATCAGGCTTACGTGTGATGATGATGATAATTTCCGGTTTGAAGGCGTCGTATTCAATGAAATGCTCGGAGATTTTTCTGATGCTGGCAATGTCATCTTTTCCAGTATCATCAGGATGCTTTTCCCTGATTCGCTCTATTCATTTGTCAGCGGTGGTGATCCTGCCAAGATAATCAATTTGAATTATCAGCAGTTCAAAGCTTATTACTACCAGCACTATCACCCGAACAACTGTCGCCTGTTCCTTTATGGAAAATTGAGGATAGGTGAATACTTTGATTTCCTTGATAAGGAATATCTGTCCAGCCGTTCTCTCATACAAGCCCCGCCTGCAAAACTTGAAAGCCTGGATTGGGATACTCCGCGTACTACCAGTGTGACTTGTCCCAAGGATGGCTCAAAAGGTTCAAGTGTCCTTCTGGCATTCAGTACAGCGAAATCAGATGATAGCTTGGAAGTACTGACGCTCTCCTGCCTGACTGATCTGCTTATCGGTTCACCGGGAACTCCTCTATACAAAGCTATGATTGATTCAAAGCTTGGAGAGGATGTTTCCAATGTCTGTGGGATGAGTTCCGATTTCTATCAAATGCCGTTTATCGTCGGATTTTCTGGTGCTGATCCTGCAAATGCTGAAAAAATTGAAGATTTTCTCCTTGGGAAGATGAAGGAAATAGCAAAAGATGGTTTTGATGCTGAACAAGTAGCAGGAACTCTGAAACGACTTCGCTTCCAGGAACTTGAAATTCCTGGAGGTAAACCTATGGGCTTTGTTGCTCTGCGAAGATGTCTGAGAGGGTGGCTGAGCGGACATGGACCAGAGCATACCATTGCAACAGGAAGCGTCTTGCGCGAGCTTGAGAAAAAACTCAAGGAAAATCCTCGTTATTTTGAAGATTGGATGCAGGAACATCTTATCAACAACAATCACAGGTTGTTGCTGACAGCTGTACCTGATGAAAAACACCTTGAAAGACAGAAGAAGGTCATTGCTTCCAAGTTGACTGCCATGACAGTGGATTTGGATGTGGATGCAAGGAAAAAACTTCGTGAAAAGACAGTGGGCTTTGAAGCTTTTCAGAAAAGCAGTGACAGTCCGGAAGTCCTTTCTACGATTCCGCATTTGCATATCGATGATCTTCCCCGAGAGATTATACCGTCCGTTCATAAGAAAAGCAGTGATCTTGGTTGTGTGATCTGGAAACTTGAAATGCCCACCAATGGTATTTCCTATGTCAATTTTGCCTTGCATCTTGAAGATCTGAGTATGGATGAATTGCTTCTGATGCCGCTGTTGAACAGTGTATTTGATATGTCAGGGGTAGGAGAACTTGATTATATCCAGGTAACTACCAAGATGAAAAACCTGACAGGAAGTTTCCAGCTGATGATGGAGGGGGGAGAAACTGTCGATGGAAATGAGATGCTTTGCCTGCTGGGGCAGGCAAAGATGCTTGATGCTGATCTGGAAGAAGCCCTCGGTTTTATCAGCAGGATCATACGGGAAGCCCATATGGATGATTTGGAACGAATCTGGGCTGCCGTGGTTGATAGCAAGGGTATCTATGCCTCTGCGGCAGCTTATAATGGACATCGTCTCGCGTCGATTGCTGCTTCCAGTGTTTTTTCCAACCAGAACTTTGAAGTGGAATATCTGTTGGGAATCAGGCAGTGGAAATTTCTTGCCAGTCTTCAGCGTGAGGATATGCCACGGATTTCAAAAGAACTGATAGCCCTTCAGAAGAAATTGACAAACCGTAATCGCTTGGAAATTCACCTTACCTGCGATGGGCAGATGATGAATGAAAACAAAAAGAAACTGCATGATTTCATCAAGAGTTTTCCTCTTGGAGAAAAGATTGCCTGTGCTGAAAGATATTATCCTGAGGTTGCTCAAAGGAAAAGCTGTACGGTCAGTATCATGACCTTGCCCTCTGATGTCAGCTATACCAGCATGGTACTTCCAGGCGCGGGGCTTAAGGAAAAGGACAATGCGGTTCAGCGCATTTTGGCTTCCATACTGTCTGGCAATGACTTATGGTCTGTCATAAGGGGACAGGGCGGTGCCTATGGCGTAGATTGCTACGTAGAAAATCTGGAACGTCTGTTTATCTTTACGTCCTATCGGGATCCGAACATAGCATCAACGCTTTCATATTTCCGTCAGGTATTGGAAAAATATTCAAAGACAGATGTTGATGAAGAAAGACTGGAAGATGCCATTGTCAGCAATGTATCCAGCGACCTCAGGCCGTTTGGTCCTGCACAACAGTCATTGATAGATTTCAGAAGGATTCTTTACGGAATAACTGATGATATACGCCGTTTCTCCAGAAACTCGATTCTTGCTGTCACCGCAGCTGATGTACGGGAAGAGGCAAAGCTTCTGCTTGATTCACCTCTGAGCTCTTATGCAGTGCTTACCGGAGAGCAACTCTTTGAAATTGAAAAAGAAAAGCTTGAAATCCTTCATGTTACTCCATCAGCTCTTCCTCTATAAAATGATACAACCGGAGCAGTAGCTCCGGTTGCCTTTGATTTTATAGTATATGATTCTCAATAAACGGGTGGTAATCCTTCCTGGAATAGCAATGCACTTGCACGATAGGAAGAGTATTTTGTCGCTATGATTGCTATATCTAATTCTTGGGCCATTTCAATCATTGCCTTGCTTGGTGTCTTATCCCTGACTATCAATATATTGGAGATATCACTCATTTCTGCTGTCCGGATTACTTGGTTGGTAGCCAGACCTGTAATGAGCAGGACGTCATCCTCCAGAATGGTCAGTACATCACTCATAAGGTCACTCGAAAATCCATGTTTTACTTCCTTTTCCAAATGATCCTCATGGCAAAGTAGCTGTCCGTTGACAATTCTAACTACATCTTTCAGTTTCATGTAAACAGTATAGCATCATTTTGCATAATTTGAATAGCTGTTTCCTTGGATTGAACCTATATTGATGTATAAATATCGAACGTAGACTAATATAACAGGTAAAAGATACGATTTGGCTGGACTTATAGGCTGATCTGTTGTAAGGTTATCACTGGATTTGTTGCAGGATGGGGTCTTTGCAGATGGGGTGATGCGAGATTCTTGGCAACAAAACTGCTTATTCCTGAGGTACGCAACATGAAGCTAGCTATGAAGACAAGCATTGCATCCCTGTTTTTTTCCGCCATTGCCTGCCTTGCAGTTTTTCCGGCGCCCAACGCAGAAGAGAAGAATACTGATTCTGCTCAGCTTGTGGCGACCGTTATGGACAACCAGAAGATGCATGTCGTTACCGTAAACGACTTGGATGATTTGGAATTGCCTACGACATTGGAACAGAAGTTCAGTTATGCTTATTCCTATCTTTTGTTTCTCTCAACGATTCAGCAAAATGTAGCCTTGGATGGCAAATACTATGCAAAAGGTGCATTGGATGCTGCAAATTCCCGTTGCCTGTATACAAAGGAAGAACTTGCCCAGATCATTCAGGAAATGCAGAAGAAGCTTATCTTGCAGGCTCAGAATGAATATAATAAGAAGGCAGAGGACAACCAGAAAAAGACACAGGTATTCTTGAAAGAAAATGCATCAAAGGAAGGTATAGAACAGACTGGAGATGGCATTCAATATAAAGTTCTAAGTGAGGGTGACGGGCCGATGCCTCAGGCTGGTCAGAATGTAAAGATCAGCTATAAGATTACAACACTTGACGGCAAAGTCGTTGACCAATCGAACGGCGAACAGGTGTTTTCAATGGATTCTCTTTCATCTGTATTTTCGGGTGCATTGAAGATCATGCATACCGGAGCAGAGAACTTGTTCTATGTACCATCTGCACTGGTCAATGGGATAAACAGGTTCCAGGGACTGGAACCGAATATATTGCTTCTGATTGATGTCAAATTATCGGAAATCATACCGGTAAAGACAACCGAGTCTCACCAGTAGGGAGGAAGTATCTATTATGAGTGGGGAAAAAAGTACGTATGGTTTTTTCAAGAACAGTTTTCTTGTTCGCCTGATATTGGGAGTACTCCTGATTGTCCTAGGCTTATATCTTCTGTTGGCCAATAGCGAACATGTTCTGGCTATCCTGATTGTTATTTTTGGTATAGGAAGCATCATTACCGGAGCGCGGGAATTGTTCCAGCAATCAATCTATGCTGAATTCCATCTTGCACATACTACCTCAGTCATCGTTGCTGTGGTCGATCTTGTCGTCGGAATCCTAGTGCTTGTCTATCCACATACATCAGCCTCCATAGCCGTGAAGGCCGTTTTTTATCTTCTTGCAATACAGCTTGCTGTTTCAGGAATCTCAAATGCATTCATGGCGTTGACTGTCAAACGGAAAAGCGGTCTTCCTATCCTGAGTCAGATGATTCTTGCTCTTGTTGATATCCTGCTTGCCATCATCTGTATTATGTTCAGTGCGGATTTAGCCAGTATCATACTGAAGATAATCGGAGTAGGCATACTTGTCGGTGGGATAGGCATGTTCCTGTATGGCCTGAGGCTGAACAGGCTCAGGAAAGAGGCAAAGGCGAAGACGATTGAAGGAGATGTCGAACCCTTGGAATGATCGTTTTTCTCTAATATTACGCAATGTATTGACACAACTTAGGTGAAAGTATAAGGTGCACAGTATGAAGATTACAACAACCAGAATCCATCATCATTACGTGTTTTAACCGACCTAAGCGTGGTGTGGATTGTTGTTCATGTGCAAGGGCCCCCGCTTAGCGGGGGCCTTAATTTATATTCGGGAGTGAGAAATGGAACCGAGACTGAAGATTGCATTGCAGAAAAAAGGCAGGCTGAGTGAACAAAGTTTGGAAATCATCAAGACCTGTGGTATCAAGTTTGGCTGTGACTCCAGGGTCCTGAAGGAGTCTGCTTCAAATTTCCCGCTTGATTTTCTGTATGTGCGTGATGATGATATTCCCCGTTACGTCGAAGAGGGCGTAGCTGATGTGGGGATCGTCGGGCGTAATGAATTCGATGAACAGGGACTTGACCTGAAAGTTATCAAAGACTTGGGCTTTGCTTCCTGCCGGCTTTCGGTTGCGGTTCCTCATGATTTCGCCTATGCAGGCCTGCAATCTCTTGAAGGGATGCGCATAGCTACCAGCTATCCCCATATCCTTGGAAAAATTCTGAAAGAGCATGGAGTATCCGCATCTTTCGTTACGGTTACCGGTTCTGTTGAGATTACTCCTGCTATCGGAGTTGCTGATGCTATCTGTGACTTGGTTTCCACAGGTGCTACCTTGGCTATGAACGGACTGAGGGAAGTAGAGCCGATTTATTATAGCAGTGCGGTGATGATTGCCAGTAGAGATCTGGGAGCTGCACAAGGGGATATCCTGACAAGGCTGCTGCTGCGGATTGATGCTGTGATGCAGGCAAGGAACTATAAATATATCATGTTCAATTTACCGGAGGAGCAACTTGATCAGGTTGCCAAGATTGTAGGTGGTATGAAAAGTCCTACGGTAACTCCTTTGATGGAAAAAGGATGGATTTCTGTTCAGACTGTTATCAGTGAAGATACATTCTGGGAAGATTTCGAACAGCTCAAGGCCTTGGGTGCCCAAGGTATCCTTGTCACACCTATTGAAAAGATGACGGAGTAAGCTTATGATGCTGGATTTTACCTATGATCCGAAAGGGGATGCCCTGCAAAGGTTGCTTTCCCGGAGTATGGCGGATGACCAGGCTGTCAAGGAGACTGTCTGCAAGGTACTTGCAAAGGTCAAGACTGAAGGCGATACTGCCTTGTTTGACTTTGCACGGCAATTTGATCATGTGGAGCTTTCCGCTTTGCGGGTCACGCAGGAAGAAATTGCAGAGGCAAAAAGGCTTGTTGATCCGAGGCTCAAGAAAGCAATCTGCCAAGCTGCCGACAATATCACAGCTTTTCATAAAGCAGAATTGCCTCAAGCGGAGTATCTGGAACCCATGGAAGGCATAGAACTTTCTCGGAAGATTGTCCCGATTTCATCTGTGGGACTGTATGTCCCAGGAGGGACTGCCCCTTTGTTTTCGACAGTACTTATGTTGTCTTTGCCAGCAAAGGTTGCCGGGTGCCGGTCCGTGACGCTTTGTACACCTCCAGGGAAAGATGGGACCATACATCCGGCTCTGCTTTTTGCTGCAGATCTTGGAGGCGTCACTAACATCTACAAATGCGGTGGAGCGCAGGCAATTGCGGCCATGGCTTACGGAACACAGACCATAGCTCCTGTAGAAAAGATATTCGGGCCTGGAAATCGCTTTGTTACCACTGCAAAGATGTTGGTCAGTGAAACAGTTGCCATTGATATGCCTGCGGGTCCAAGTGAAGTAATGGTCATAGCTGACCCGACTTCTGACCCTGCATTCGTTGCCAGTGATTTTCTCAGTCAGGCAGAACATGGCAAAGACAGTCAGTCAATGCTTGTTGTCATTGGAGATGAAAAAGAAGCAACAGCATACATGCAGAAGATTGAACGGGCTTTGGAAAAACAACTGTCACAGTTGCCTCGGCATGAATATCTGCTTCCTTCCCTTGCACATTCCCATGCCTTGGCGGTGCCTTCTCTTGAACGTTGTGCACAGGTTGTCAATGCCTATGCACCCGAACACCTTGTCATCAATCTGAGTGAACCTGAAAAACTTGCTGATCTGGTAGAAAATGCCGGTTCAATTTTCCTAGGTCCTTGGTCCTGTGAAAGTGCCGGTGACTATGCCAGTGGTACAAACCATACACTTCCTACCAGAGGATGGGCCAGAAGCTACAGCGGGGTGAGTACAGATTCTTTTCTGAAGAAAATAACGATTCAGAAACTTTCCAAGGCTGGGCTGGAGCATCTTTCAGATACGATTGTTACTATGGCTGAGGGTGAGATGCTTTCTGCCCATGCCAATGCAGTACAGGTCAGGCTGGGAAAGGAGAAGAAATAATGAAAGAATTACTCAGGGATAATATCCGCAACCTTGTACCATATCGCTGTGCCAGGGATGATTTCAGCGGTAAAGCAGAAGTGTTTGTGGATGCCAATGAGAACTGGAAGCAGTTTGTCGGCCAAACACAGTATAACCGTTATCCTGATCCTGCTTCTGCTGCATTGCGAAAAGGTATCGAAGAGGTGATGGGGCTTCCTTTTGGGATGACTGTAGTCGGAAACGGCAGTGACGAGATCATAGATAATCTGATTCGGATGTTCTGTAATCCTGGGAAGGATGCCATCGTTATCTTTCCTCCTACCTATGGTGCCTATAAGGTGTTTGCCGATATAAATGATGTCGCTTCGGTAGAACTTCCACTCAAGGAAGACTTCAGCCTTGATATGGAAAGTTTGAGGAAATTCTGCCATACAGCTGATTCAAAGTATAAGCTTATGTTTGTCTGCTCTCCTAATAATCCGAGCGGAAATGCACATCCTTTGGAACAGATAGAAGAAACTTGCCGATTATTCAAAGGTATCGTGGTGGTTGACGAAGCCTATGTTGATTTTTCTGAAAAGGGGAGCGCACGCTCACTTCAGTCAAAATATGATAACTTGGTCATCCTTCGTACTTTTTCAAAATGCTGGGGACTTGCGGGCGCTCGGATCGGTATCCTTGTAGCTTCTCCTGAACTTTGTGCCGTGATGCGGTCAATGAAATATCCGTATAATATCGGAAGGCCAAGCCAGGAAGTTGCCGTCAATTGCTTGCTTGCAGCGGATCAGGTACATAAGGAAATGAAAGCAATCATTGAAAGACGGGAACGATATCAGCAGCTTTACAAGACTCTTTCCTGTGTGAAGGAAGTTTATCCAAGCGATGCAAATTTTTTGCTTGTGAAGACTTCTGATGCTGATAGCATCTGGTCTTATCTTGCAGGAAAAGGAATAATCGTGAGGAACCGTACCAATCAGTTCGGTTGCAGCGGCTGTCTGAGGATTTCGATTGGAAGCGAAGAAGAATGTCGGAAGACATATGAGGCCATTGCCTCATGGGAGGCATAATGAAAGAACATCCGTTTGTCCCTGTTTTGTTTGTGGATAGGGAAGGGACAATACTTCAGGATACCCGCTTGGATGGATTTGGCAAAGTCCATTGGATCCCTGGCGTTTTTGCAGGACTTTCAAAGATCAGGAAGTTCGGAGATTTTTCTTTGGTTATGCTTTCCCAGCAGATGGGCGTCGGGACAGCTGCTTTTTCCCGTGAGTCGTTCCTTCCTGTACATCAATGGGTATTGGATACACTTGCTGGTGAGCGAATATGTTTCGATGATGTCCATGTTGATTTTTCCTTGGAAGGAGACAACTGTCCTGGACATTTGCCTTCTCCTTCCTTGTTGGCTTCCTATACTGCAGGGGCATATGATTTGGATCATTCTTTCCTGATCGGCGGCAAGCTGATGGATGTGGAGCTTGCGTCTTCTCTTGGATGTAAAGTCATCCTGTTTGCTGAGAAACAAGCCGGTGCAGCATTGCTTGCTGACAGAAAGGAACTTGCACCTGCAGTTGTTTTTATAAGCGATGATTGGCAGGAGATTGCATCCTTCCTGGTCGGAGGAGAAGAGCGGGAAGATCGCAAGGCCACGATAATCCGCAATACGGCAGAGACAAGGATTACCTTATCCGTCAACCTTGATGGGACCGGCAAGGGAAACATGCATACAGGTATAGGATTCTTGGACCACATGCTGGCTCAGGTACTTCGTCATAGCCAGATTGATATGGATCTCTCGGCAGACGGTGACTTGGAGGTCGATGAGCATCATACCGTGGAAGATATTGCCATTGTCATGGGGAGTGCAATCAAGCAGGCACTGGGGGATAAATGGGGTATATCCCGCTATGGTTTTGACCTGTTGCCTATGGATGATGTACTTGCCCAAGGTGCCATTGACTTTTCGGGTCGACCATTCTTTCATTGGAATGTACCTTTCAGGAGAGAATATGTAGGAACGTTTCCGACTGAGATGTTTGGACATTTCTTCAAGTCATTCAGTGATGCAGCTGCCTGCAACCTGGACCTCAAGGTAAGCCAGGGAAATGCCCATCATATGATTGAGGCTGTATTCAAATGCTTTGCGAAATCATTGAAGATGGCCGTCCATCGATATCCATATAGCAATGAGTTGCCGTCGACCAAAGGAGTACTGTGATGATTGCCATAGTAAAATACAATGCGGGGAATGTACGGAGCGTGCTCTGTGCATTACAGAGACTGGGCGCAACAGCCAAGGTAAGTGATGACATCCAGTTCCTGAAAAAGGCCGACCATGTCATTTTTCCCTGGTGTAGGTGAGGCTTCTACAGCCATGGAGTATCTGCAGTCAAAAGGTCTGGACAAGGTGCTGGTTTCATTGAAACGACCTTTCCTTGGCATTTGCCTAGGACTTCAGCTCATGTGCCGTCATAGTGAGGAAAACGATGTGGATTGTCTGGGCATTTTCCCTACGCTTGTGCAGCGTTTTCCTCCATCTGAGGGAGTAAAGATTCCGCATGTAGGTTGGAATATGCTTGAAACAAAAGATGATCCTTTGCTGAAGAATGTTGCTGACGGGCAATTCTGCTACTTTGTGCATAGCTATTATGTGCCTTCATGCAGGGAGACTATAGCTGATTGTACCTATGATGGGATCAAATTCTCAGCTTCGTTGCACAAGGACAATTTCTGGGGATGCCAGTTCCATCCTGAAAAGAGCGGTCATGTAGGAGAACAGATATTGAAGAATTTCCTGGAGATCCGTCTATGATCATCATACCTGCGATTGATTTGATTGACGGACAACTGGTCAGACTGAGCAAAGGTGACTATAACAGCAAAAAGGCATATGGAAAGAATCCTGTGGATATGGCCTTGGCTTTTGAAGCTGCAGGACTCACACATCTGCATCTGGTTGATCTTGACGGGGCCAAGAGCGGAAGCCCGAAGAATCTTGGTGTCCTTGAAGCCATTGCTTCTGCTACTTCCCTTGAGATTGATTTCGGTGGAGGTGTCAAGACCACGGATGCGCTTGCTGCGGCTTTCTCTGCCGGAGCATCTAAAGTTACCTGTGGTTCCATAGCGGCATCAGACAGCAGGTTGGTCATGGAATGGCTTGATAAGTTCGGAGCTGGCAGGCTTGTCCTTGGAGCTGACAGCAGGAACGGCAGGATTGCAACCGTAGGTTGGCTTGAAACGACAGGGCTTGATGTTTTTTCTTTTATCGGCAGCTATCTGGAACGTGGCTTGAAGAGGGTCGTATGTACTGATATTTCCCGTGATGGCATGCTTGCTGGGCCGGCTTTTGAACTCTATGACAAGCTGATTGCTACCTATGGAAAGAAAATTGAGCTGGTGGCCTCAGGAGGAGTCAGTTCCCTGGCTGATTTGGAAAAACTTGCGGGAAAGGGTGTCTTTGCAGCCATTGTAGGCAAGGCAATCTATGAAGGAAATGTAAGTTTGAAAGAACTGAAAGATTTCGAGGAGGAACATCATGCTGGCTAAAAGGATCATACCTTGCCTTGATGTCAGGAACGGCAGGACTGTCAAGGGAATAAACTTTATCAATCTGAGGGATGCAGGTGATGCTGTCGAATTGGCAAAGATCTACAGTGACCAAGGAGCTGATGAACTGACGTTTCTTGATATCACTGCTACGGTTGAGGGACGAAGTACCTTTGCTTCACTGGTCAAGGATATTTCTTCGGCAATAAACATTCCGTTTACAGTCGGTGGCGGTATCAGAAATGTAGCCGATGTAGGTGTATTGCTTGAAGCCGGGGCTGACAAGATATCGATCAACAGCAAGGCTGTTGCCCAACCTGCCATAATTGATGGACTTGCCCATAATTTCGGGAGTCAGTGTGTCGTATGTGCCATCGATGCACGGATGAATGATGAATTCTCAAAAGATAATCTGCAAGGCTGGGAAGTCTATGTCAATGGTGGCCGTACACCGACCGGAATCGATGCCTTTGCATGGGCAAAGGAAGCTGAATCTCGTGGGGCAGGTGAAATATTGCTGACTTCAATGGACCATGACGGAACCAAAGGTGGTTTTGCCCTTGACCTAACCGCAAGAATTAGCGAAAGTGTCTCTATACCGGTAATTGCCAGTGGGGGAGCTGGCTGTATGGAAGATTTTATTGATGTCTTTACCAGAGGAAAGGCCGATGCAGCCCTTGCTGCTTCGATTTTTCATTTCGGGGAAATCAAGATTCCTGAGTTGAAGAAATACCTTTCTTTGCATGGAATAAGTGTCAGGACGTAGAGGGAGAGATGTATGGAAGTCGATTTCAACAAGATGGGTGGCCTGGTACCGGCGATCGTACAGGATGCGAGAACCGGATGTGTGCTGATGCTTGGCTACATGAATGAGGAAAGCCTGAAGATTACCCAGGAAAGGAAACTGGTGACATTCTGGTCGCGGAGCAGGCAACAGCTATGGACGAAAGGTGAAACCAGCGGAAATTACCTGCAGCTGCGGGACATCAAGGTTGACTGTGACAAGGATACCTTGCTTGTCAAGGCAATTCCTATGGGACCGGTCTGCCATACTGGTGCCGATACTTGTTTCTTTGAAGACAACAAGATGGAAGACAGCGATACCAAGGATTTCCTTTTCTATCTGGAAAGCATCATTGAGGACCGTAGGGATTATCCTGTGGAAGGTTCATATACCAACAGCCTTTTTTCCAGGGGTATCAACAGAATTGCCAAGAAAGTCGGGGAAGAAGCTGTGGAATTGGTCATTGAATCCAAAGACAATGACAAATCCCTGCTTATTGGTGAGGCTGCTGACTTGCTTTATCACTTGCAGGTGCTCCTGACATACAAGGATGTCAAACTTATGGAAGTCCTTGAATGTCTGAAGGAAAGGCATAGCTGATTTCAGTCAAATGACAGCAAGTCTTTTTCTGCAAATGAGTAGTAACTTTCTGTACTGAAGACCAGATGGTCCAGTACTTTTATGCCTAGCAAACGTCCGCATTTTATCATCCTTTCTGTCAGCTGTCGGTCAGGTATGCTGGGTAAAAGATTTCCTGACGGATGGTTGTGTGCCAATATCAAAGCAACTCCTCTTTTTTCCAGAATCGGTGCAAATACATCACGAGGGTGCACTTGGCATTCATTGACAGTTCCTACTGCTGCGACGATTATTTCCAGTACTTCATGAGCACCATTCAGCCCTATTACAATAAATTGTTCCTGGGAACGGGAAGCATAATGCCTGATGACATTGAATACATCGGCAGCTTCCTGGATGACGGTTTTCTGTTCCCGTGGTGTCTTTCTCCGCCCTAGTTCCAAAGCTGCAGCGATAATGCATGCCTTTGCTGTTCCAAGTCCTTTTATCTGCATCAGTGCTGCCATGGAGGGCAGAGGCTCCTGGTCCAGGAGTTTTACCACTTCCTGGGAAATTTTTGTCACTGATTGGCTTTTGTTTCCTGAACTGATGAGTATGGCAAGCAGTTCTTCATCTGACAGATTTTCGGCTCCAATGTTTTCCAGGCGTTCACGAGGCCTGAGTTCCTGTGGCAGCTCATGTATCTTGAGCGTGGTCGCTTGTGTGATTGAGTAGTTCATATTCCATATATACAGGATACTTGTCAGTTTGCATGAAACATGCTAAACAATTCACATGGCAAAAGGAAAATATAGGATAGGATTGCTTGCACAGAAAGCACAGGTATCGATACGTACCGTACGTTACTATGAGTCCCTTGGACTGATCAGTCCTACCGGTAGGTCTGAGGGTGGACAGCGATACTATGATGACAAAGACTTGCTTTATCTGCGCAGAATCCTGGAACTGAAATCCTTGGATTTCAGCCTTGAACAGATAAAGATGATCGTACAGATGGGGGCAGATGACCTTTCCGGTGACAAACGTCGGACTGAACTGCTCCACCTGTATCGCAACAAACTGTCCCAGGCGTTGGATCGCAAGAACAATATTGAAGCACGGATAGATGAAATAAGTTGGCATATCCGACAATTGGAATCCGGCATTGACTTTCGCCAATGCCCAGGGGAAGACTGCAAGACCTGTCCTTTCAAGGAAAGCTGTCGTTTTTTCAGTGACTGCCCTTAGGTTTTCTTGACGAAAACCTTACCGCAATGCGGACAGGTGATTTTGATTTTTCCCTTGTTTTTAGGAACGCGACAGATTCCTTTGCAGCTGGGGCAGACGAGGAATACATATCCTTTTTTCCCTTCCCTATGATAATATTGCTGGTCATGGAACCATTTGCTTGGTTTTGCTGTCAATTCAAGGAATTTGTTGTTTTCTTTCAACCTGGTACCTTTGTTCGTTGAAAAGGTCCTGAAAATCTGAAGTATCAGAATAACAAGGGAGAGAAAAGAAAAAACTTGTCCGATTCCGAATTGGAAGGTGACGGCTGCCACAACCTGTAACAGAACACAAAGGAAGAGAAGGAACATGCCCAAGGCATCTGTTCCGTACCACTTGCTGCGCAGTTTCTGCAGCTTGTCTTTTAAGTCATCATGCTTGCTCATAGGAATACTATCGACAAAATCAAAAAAAATGGCAAGCCATAGATCAACTCAAGGCTTTTAGGATAGCCTGTTTGTTGAGCAGCCTGGTAAAATGATGCATCGGTATTGGCCTGCTGTACAGGAATCCCTGCTGGTAGGTTGCCATCATGGATTGGATCATCTGTGCCTGATGCTTGGTCTCGATACCTTCGACTACCGTTGAAAGCCCAAGGTTATTGATGAGTTCAATCAGACCAGAAACCAAGATCCTGTAGCTGTCTTCCTCCTCACAGGGATATAGGAGCGAACGGTCAAGCTTGATGATATCGAATGGCAATCTCAGCACTGCGTCTAGGTTTGCATATCCGGTTCCGAAATCGTCGATGGCAAACTGAATGCCTGCTTGCTGGAGCTTAAGCATTGTTTCTTCGATGAACGGTACCTTGGAAGAAATACTTTCCGTGATTTCCAGTATAAATCTGGAAGGAGATACCTGATATTTCCCCATGAGAGAAAGAATGTCCTCGGCAAGGTGCGGGTTCAGGCAGTCGCTGACACTCAGGTTGATGCTGATCCTTTCGAAGTTCCTCGGCAACTGTGTTGATTTCAAGTATCTGCATGTTGCTTCGAGTATCTGGAATCCTATCTGATTTATCAATCCTTTTTCTTCAGCAATAGGAATGAATTGGTCCGGCATCAACAAGCCAAGTTCGTCATCTTCAATCCGTGCCAAGGCTTCTGCACTGACAAAGGCATCTTTTTCTGGGCAATACAGCGGTTGCAGATATACTGAAAGTGAGTGGTCTTCCAAAGCTTTTCTCAGAGCATGTTCAATTTGTCTGTGATTCTTGAGGTCCTGCAGAAGCGTACCAGTGTCTGACATGACGGATAAACTCGGAATGGTCAGGTATTTGTCAAATAGAGAACATATTTCGTAGGCATCCGTTGCTCCCTGAAGATCTTCAGTACAGATGAGATGGACATTGACGACTATGTCCTTTTTGCCTTTTTCCCTGATGTTGATGGGGAGATGGTCCTCAAGGAAATCCCTGATATCCTGTTGGCTTTTTTCTGTAGAAGTCAGCAGGACAAAACTGTTGTGTCGGTATCTGAAAGCTTTGCATTTCCTGCAATCCGACAGCCAGTTGTCCAATTGTTTCTGTACCAACAGGGTATGCTTGAGGACTGATATGTTGCTTTCCGTACTGTTCTGTGTGGTGTCCAGCAAGATAGCCCGAAAGGAATTTTGTTGCCTAAGTAGGGATGAAATGTATCTTTCCAAGGTCCCTTCATCGCGGATGTTTTCTGATTCCATGGAAAAATTTTCCCTGTTCTTAAGCAGTGCAAGAATTGCAAAGAATTGAAAAACAGGCAGCAATGCCATTGTTTTTTCTTGCACGAATAAAAAAGGAACAAGGAGCAGACTTAGATAAAAGATCAAGCCGGACAGTTGTTTCTTCGTATAGTTGTTTGCATGTTTCACGAGCATATGAACGGCTTGCATAAAGAATATCAATGCTATGCTGCTTGCATACAGACGAAGCAACCATGACAATCGATGGATGTTTCCTGAGGTATTTTCCCGGTTGAAAGAAATGAAGAGCAAGCTTGCTCCCAACAGCATCAAGTCTCCTATATCTAAATGGAGCTTTCTTTTTTTATTCTGGTAGACAAGGCAAGAGACATATCTGGTAGCTAGATACGATATAAGCAACAGGAATATCAACGTCATTTTCTCAAATGGAGCAGATATGAAATGTGACATACTGCCGATACCTATTGCTAGAACTGTCGAGCCAAATGAAAGCAAAGAAACCTCAAACAGCAAGGAGAGTGCCCGTACAGAAGCTGTTTCTTCCTGATTGTCAAGATATCGGAAGAAAAGAATCAGTAGTATGACTAGACTGGCTGAGAGAAGAAAAAAATTGACTGTCACCGTTCGCTCCTTAGTCGAGAGAGAGGAAAACGACTTTCACCTTTTAATTGAGTATAGAGGATAAATTCGTTCATGTACAGACTTCTTACAAGAAAATAAGCAAAAAAGCATTACTTATGACATAAAAAACAAAATAAATGCTACTCTTTTATGGGAAATAGATATTTTTACGATGACATTCCATTGCTGTTTATAGAATATGATGGCCAAAGTATGGCGATAGATTATAAAACTGATTTTTCCGAGTTTTTAGGTGTTGTTTTGGTGAGTTTGCCGATACAATTCTTTGAATCTGAGATATTTTTCATGATAATAAGTCCCCGCTTTCCTGTCAGGGTGGTAGGCTACGGTGGGTCGTGACAGATGGGCATCAGCCTCTTTCAGGTTACCGTAGTAGCCCAATGAGGTTGATGCAAGCATGGATAGTCCCATCAGTTCTACCGGTTTGTCTGTCAAATCCCTTGTTTCCAGTTGCAGTACCGTGCTTTTGAGCTGGCTGAGGAAGCCCATGTCCGAATGGTTGTCCGTAATGTAGAGACAGGTTGCAGCTTCACCCAGCTTGCCCATTGTATCCATGACATCATATATGGCCAGGCATATGCCCTCCATGATAGCCAAGGCAATTTCACCTCTTCCTGTAGTAAGACGGAGACCTGACAGGTTGCCGGTCAACTCACTGTTCCATATCGGAGCCCGTTCCCCGTTGAGGTAGGGGTGAAACAGCACATCTGTCTTTCCTGCCGTTTTTGCCATGTTGATGAATGTCCTGTAATCATCCTTTGCCAGGCCAAGCAGTCTCATGCCCCAATCTATTGCAGCGCCCGTGGTAGATATTACCCCGGAAAGATTCCATAGGTTGCTGTCTGCCGGATGTTCATAGCACATGAGCGGCGTACTGGTCACTTGCTTGCTGATGCAGAGGTTGATTCCCTCGCTTGTTCCGCTTCTGTCGCAGGCAAGATGGGGGCTGCAGGCTCCGCTGCCCAAGATTGAAAGGTAAAAGTCGGGTCCTCCTGCAATGACCTTTGTCTTTTGTGAAAGACCCAATGCATCTGCAGCCTTTTTCGTCAGTGTACCCAATATTGTTCCGGGGCTGACAAAGGGAGGAAACAGATTCCGGTCAAGGCCAAAAGTATCCAGCAGGCTGTCCGTCCAATAATATTGGCCCAGATGTTTTGCAGGGAAAACGGTTGCAGCCGTGCCGGTCAAGGCATAGACAAGATATTCGCTGTTGGTAAGAAAACAGGTTACCTGTTCAAACAGTTCAGGTTCCTTTTCCTTTATCCGTAATATCTTCGGCAGATAGAAACTGCCGTCTATATGGCTTCCGACGGCTTGGGATACCCTTGGTGAGAATTCCTTGCCCCGTTGGTCAAGCCAAAGTCTTGCAGGGGCTGCCTTGAGCGTAAGCAGACCATTTCCCACAGTCGGCATACCGCAGACCGGCACTACCGTCGGGGCATTGCCGCTGATGATGATAGCTTCGACCTGCTGCTTGGGCAGAGTCTTGACTGCTTCCTGCAATCCTTGCAGATATTGATATGGATTGCATTCTGCGACAGGTCCTTCGATATGATTTTCCAACCTTTGTATCGAAAGATGTGATAATACCCCGTGCGTATCTGCAAGGGCTGTTTTCAATGTCGTTGTGCCGATGTCAACTGTCAAGATCATTGCTTGTGTTCCTTGAAATGATTTCTGTGTCCAGCATAGATGGAAACACCGATCAGTACAAGCAAGGCAAACAAGTTCGGCAAGGCAAGTACCAGATCTCCTGGCAATGAAGAAAATCCCTGAAGGTTGTCAGAAACTGCTTCGGCAAATGCAAATATCAATGTAGCAGGAAGCAGACCTATGATATCCCGTCCTCCCAAATAGATGATGACCAAGGCTATCCAACCTTTTCCAGCTGTAATACCGGGAACATAGCTGCCTAGGTTCAGAGACAGGCTGCTACCTGCCAATGCACAGAAAAAACCTGAGATGAGAAAAGAAATTTCCCGTAACCGGTCCTGTCCTATACCGTAGCTTTTCAATGCACCAGCATCAATGCCACAGGCTTTGAGACGGATGCCGAAAGCAGTTCCTTTGATCAGTATGTAGCTGAGGACAAGCAGCAGCAATGCAATGAGCAGGAATGGGGAATGCTGTCCGAGCAAAGGATAGTTCCAAAGGGGTAGCTTGGGCATGTCTGGGAATGTGAGGATTCCTTTGTTGCCGTAGAATCTGAATGAAAGAGCTCCTGTCAATCCCGGAGCAAGCAGGTTTGCAGCCAGGGCAGTGATGAAAAAATTTGCTTTGAGCATTTGGGTGACTTTGCTTATCACGAATGCTAGGATAAGGGAAGCTGCTATTCCTATCATGGTGCCTAAGAAAAGACTACCGGTATAGGCTGCGGCGGTATAGGAAAAATAAGCTCCCATGATCATCAAGCCTTCAAGGGCTATGTTAAGTGTACCTGCAAGTTCCGTATACAGGCCTCCGGTTGCTGCAAGCAACAGGGGAACCATGATATCCAACATGCTGTTGATGATCAGTTCCATGTGTTTTTCCTTCCTTTCAGCAATACCGTACTGGATATGAGCAGAAATACAAGTCCTTGTGCAATTTGTGCCAAATCACTTGTAACATCACTTTGCTGCATGGCAATGGTTGCGCCGCTTTGTATCCATGCAAAGAAGAATGAGGCAGGAAGGACTGCAATAGGATTGCCTGAAGCAATCAGGGCAACGGAAAAACTGCTCCATCCGATGCCTGATGAAAATTCCCTGAGAGTTGCATGATACGTTCCCAACACCAACATTCCTCCTGCGAGGCCATGGAAGAAACCACTTAGGAACAAAGCCCAGACAATGCGTCCATGGCTGCCGATGCCGCCATATCTTGCAAAATCTTCGTTTATGCCGACCATTCTTAGCTCATAGCCACCTTTTGTCTTGAACAGATAGGCGTTGACGATAAAAGTGAGGCAGACTGCATAAATCAGAGCAGTACTGAGACCTGAAGGTGGTAGGATTTGATGAAGTTGCATGGATGCAGCTATCTGTCGGGTTGAAAGCAGATTTGTCTGCGGATCATGCAATGGTCCCGTAACGAGATAATTTCCTAGATTGATCATGCATGATGAGATCAGGTAAGAAGTAATCAGCTCGTTTGTTTTCCATATGGCTTTGAGCAATCCGCTGAGGGCCGCCATAAGGCCACCGCATAAACCGCCTGCCAGCAATGCAATGACAGCTCCCAAAGGACCCCAGCCATGTAGACAGAGTCCTACTTGTGTCGTTACTAGTGCAGAAAGATATATTTGTCCCTCACCACCCAGGTTGATCAAGGAAGCCTTCAATGCGATGAGAATACCTAGGCCACCCAGGACCATGGGGACTGCAGCATTGAGCAGGTTTCCGAAATTGTAGAGATTTGAAAAAGGGCCGAGGCTCATGGCTGCTATTGTTTTCCATGGTTGGCGGCTAAGGATGAATGAAAGCAAGGTAAGAAGCAGAAGGGCTATGCCAAGAATCTTCAATGTACCGACAACTGTTTCTTTTCTTCTGTATTTCATGCCTGTTTTTCTCCGATTCCAAGCATGTAGCAACCGATGACTGTCTTTGTAATTGCCGGAGTCATTTCAAACTGTGCCGCGATTGTTGCATCATGCAGTATGTTGACCCTGTCACTGAGCTCCATTATTTCATCGAGGTTGGAAGAAAGAAGGATAATTGCCTTTCCTTTTGCCTGCAGTTCCCTGATTCTGTCATGTACGTAGGTCGTTGCTGCTACATCCAGTCCCCATGTAGGATTTGCAAGTACAATGTAATCCTCCATGTTGTGGATTTCCCTTGAAAATATTACTTTCTGTATGTTGCCGCCGCTCAACTGTCCGATTGCCTGTCCGAGCTGGCCAGTAATCTGACAATTTCCGATGATATCGTCGACGAATGCCTTTTTGCTGTCTTTCTGCAATGAAAAATATTCCTGCCTTTCATCTATGACGAGGTTTTCTTCCACTGTAGCATTCTGTCCACATCCATAGTGGATCCTGTTTGATGGAACGAAAGCGAGACCCATATGCCTCAGTTTTCTTGCTCCGAGATTTGTGATGTCTTTGCCTTTCAATCTGATCGTACCCCTGCTGGTAGGCAACATACCTCCCAGTACAGCTTCCAGGACACCCATGCCGTTGCCGCTTACACCGCAGAATCCAAGGACTTCCCCTGCATGGACGGTAAAACTGATATCGTGCAGCAATGGTTTCGCTTCGTTGTTCTTTTCAACCCAGATGTCATCTGCCCTGAGTATGGCCTTTGTATGCATCTTGTTTCTCAGGTCAGACGGCTCCATCCTATGTACGGTAACTGCAGATCCTACCATCAGTTTTGAGAGAAGGCATTGATCGACTTCCTGCTTTCTGTAGTTCCCGACCAGCTTGCCCTTTCTCATGACGACTATGCTATCTGCAATTTCCATGACTTCTTTGATCTTGTGCGTGATGAGAATGATGCAGTTGCCCTGGGTCTTGAGTTTTGCAAGCGTCCTGAACAGGGACTTCGTTTCTTGTTCGGTAAGCATGGAAGTCGGTTCGTCAAGTATGAGTATCTTGCTTTTCCTGTACAGCATCTTTGTGATTTCGACCAGTTGTTTTTCACCGACTCCCAGTTGCTTGACTTTCCTTGAAGCCTTCAGCGGAAAACCCTGCCTGTCAAGAAGCGCCTGGACTTTCTGTTCTGCCTTGTTTTTATCATAAAAAAACAGAAACGTCCTTGGTTCCATGCCAAGAACGACATTCTTGGCAATTGAGAAGGGGGCAAAAAGCATGAAATGCTGATGCACCATGCCTATTCCTACCTGCAGGGCCTCGGCGGGGGAAGAGAAACTGACTTGCTTTCCGTCTACTTCAATTGTTCCCGCGTCAGGACGTTCCATGCCATAGAGCAGATTCATCAATGTTGACTTTCCTGCACCGTTTTCCCCGACAATACAGGTTATGGAACCTTTGGAGAAAACAAGATTGACATCATCCACAGCCTTGATGCCGTATTCTTTGTAGGTTTTTGACAGGCCTTTTACCTGTATTGCAGGAATCATTTGCTTAAGTCAATGTCTCCTTTTCTTACTTGGCTGAGGAAAGCATCAAAAGCATCCTTTACCTGTGGGGTCAACCCTTCTCCATAATATGGGGAATCGTCAACAAAGTCGATGTATCCGTCCTTGATTCCCAATGCAGAGGCTTTTCCCCAGGCTATCGTTCCTTTGAGTGCTTCTGAAAGGATTTCAATGGCAAGTTGTTTTTCCTTGATGATGCCGCAGCCGATGACAGTCCCCGGAGCCGATGCATAGTCATCTACGTCCTTTTCTGTGATATAGGTTCCATGTGCTACGGCGCTTTTTATTGCGCCTTTTGCTGCACCTCCGATATCAAGTGCCATTACATCGACCCCTGATGCAACCATTGCATCGGTCAGTTCCTTTGCCTTTGAAGCATCGAACCAATTGCCGATCATACGTTTGTCAAGCGTTATATCCTTGTCGACCTTCCGTGCTCCGGCCAGATAGCCTGGAATCATATAATCATTGAGCAGTGGATAATCCTGCGCTACCAGATAACCGATTTTCTTTTCTTTGTTTGCACCCTTCATGTTGCTGGTAGTTACAAGACCTGCAAGGTAGCCAAGAAGCTGAGCTTGCTGGTACTGGTCGAAGGAATAGGTGCATATGTTGGGATTCCCTTCAAGATAGCCATCAGTTACCACGAATTTCTGCTTTGGAAATTTCTTTGAAATATTGTTGCAGATTTCCGGCATTGAGGGATTTGTGGTCAATACCAGATCATAGGTACCAGAAGCCACAAGACTGGTCAATTGCGATTCCCATTCTGCTTGGTTATAGCCTGCCTCGTAGACCTTGACCGTTACCTGCGGATGGTCAGCGGCAAATTCATTGGCACCGTCTGCCAATGCCTGATAGGTAGGACTTCCGTCCAATACGCCGCTTATATAGACGAGGACCTGCAATGTGTCCTTGTTCTTTTCCTGGGTTCCGCTGGCACCGAGCATCGCAAGTGGTATCAGGAGAAAGCACAGTGCTGCCTTATACATTCGTCTCAATATGCGTGAAGTGAAAAATAGTGTAGTTTCCATACCCTAAGACGCTATGCATACTGACATTCTTTTTCAAGGGAAGCTTGGGAAAAAGTCGGAAGAGGGAGCTTTTTTTTCTGACGTAGGTGAACCTACGTCAGCTTAGGCTTCATATGGTCAGAAAACTGAAAGCCGAACTTGCCATAGAGCACATTTCCGTCATACCCTGTTGCATTGATGCTTTGTATGAGCTTTTTGCATATCCATATATAGGATACTTCATCCTTGCCCTCGGCATAGATGGTCATATGCGGTTCTGTATTGGAGGATCTGATTAGGAAAAAGCCTTTCTCGTTGTCCCATCTTATTCCGTCAACCAATAGCAGATGTCCAGTGGTCTCATCGGCATGCCGACGTATGCTATCCAAGAGGATCTTCCTGTCTTTTTCCTGCATGGGCAGGCGGATTTCACCGCTGTTTATAGGCATCGGATATTTCTTCCTGAAATCCGAAAGGGAAATATGCCAGAACTGCAATGCCTTGAGCACTTCAAGAGCTGCGAACAGGCCATCATCCTCATAGTTGTTTTCTTTGAAATATACATGTCCGCTGGTTTCAGCTGCGAGTCCGACATCTGTCTCTCGCATATGTATCTGCTGATTGACACGTCCGACCTTGGTGAGCAAAGGTATGCCTCCAAGTTCCTTGATGCCATCAAGGAATATCCTGCTGGCTTTGACTTCGCTTTGTACCTTATACCCAGGATGCCTGTCAAGATACGGTCCTGCAAGCAGCAGAAGCAGCTGTATGCCGCTCAATGGTTGTCCGTCTTCATCGACGATGGCAATCCTGTCAGCGTCACCGTCAAAGGCAACGCCGAGATTTGCCTGTTGCCCGCGTACGGTTTTGCCCAGCAACACAAGGTTTTCTGGTTTGCTTGGGTCGGGGGCATGGTTTGGAAAAGAACCGTCAATGGTATCACAGATGAGATAGTGATCCCCCGGCATCTGCGAAAGAAAGGATTTCAGTATGAACAGGGCCGCTCCGTTGCCGGGATCCCATACGATGCGTTTGCCTGCAAATGTCTTTTTGTCTGCTTCGGCAAGCAAATGGGAAAGATAAGCTTCCTTTTCTCGTTTTCCTTCCGTTACCGTCCCTTGGCGCTGAAGCTGAAGACAACTGTCCTCTGCTGCTGTCCTTGCCAAGCCTGCAATATCTTTTTCCAGGAAGTTTCTGCCTTGGAGTACAAATTTCAAGCCGTTGTATGCCGGAGGATTGTGACTTGCTGTTACCATGAGTCCTCCATCGGCATGCAGGGATGAAACGCTGTAATAGAGGCAAGGTGATGAGACCAAGCCTAGGTCAATGACCTGTATGCCGCTTTCGACAAGTCCCTTGATGAGTGCCTGTGAAGCTTCAGGCGAAGAAAGTCTTCCGTCTCTTCCGACGATACAGGAAATTCCATTTTTCGTAATAAGATAAGTTGCAAAGGTACGTCCGAACCAATAGTAGTCTTCTGCTGTAAGCTCAGTACCATAGATGCCTCTGATATCTCCAGGTTTGAGTATTTCCTTGTTGAATATATGTCCCATTCTTTATCCCTTTCTTGCAGCAGTGTCAGTGGCTTTTTCCCATGTAAGGCAGAACGTAGTTCCTTTGCCAACAGTGCTCTGGACTTCTATCGTCCCTTGCATTTTTTCCATGAGTTTCCGGACTATTGACAGGCCTAGACCTGAACCTGCAATTTCGCTGTTCCGGGATTTCTCCACTCGGTAGAAACGTTCGAAGATATGGGGAATATCTGCCTTGCTGATTCCTATGCCTTGATCTGTTATCCTGATGATGACGTTTTCTCCTGATTCATATTCTTCTACCGTGATTTGTGTACCGTTTCCTGAATATTTCATCGCATTGTCCAACAGGTTCCCGATAACCTGCATGACCCATAGTTGCTTGCCCTTGATCAAGGCCGGATTGCTGGAGAGTGAACATTGTATATGTATTCCCCTGTCTGCAACTTTTTCTGACTGTAGGGTACATGCTGCTTCGAGCAGTGGCTGCAGATGAATTTGCTCGAGTGGTTCCTCTGCTTTTTGGTCAATTCTTGATAAGGACAGAAGTTCTTCGATAAGGTGTTCCATGTGCCCGGTTTCTGACAGTATTGCTGAAATGCATTCTTCCTTGTCTGCCTTGCTGAGTTCTATCTGCTTGTCCGCAAGTGCCTGGGCATAACCGCTGAGAATAGCCATGGGAGTTTTCAGTTCATGTGAAACATTGGCAACGAACTCATCTTTCATCTGTTCCAGTTGCCAATGTTCTGTGATATCCCTGAGCATGACAAGTACTCCTTCCTTTGCATAGGGTATATATTTGTCGAACAATATCCTGGCTTCTGCTTCGATTATGGTACCGTCATCCTTTCGCATCGTCTGGTTCCTGTTTTTCTCGTCCGTGAAGACGGACTGTGCCATGTGGAGTATCTGTGCAAAAAGCTGATTGGAATCCATTGTCAACGGCTGACAGAACAATTCCCTTTCCTGGACATCAAGGAAAGAGCAGGCCTTGGGGTTGATCAACGTGACTTTTCCGTTTCTGTCAGTCATCAGGATGCCTGAAGAAAGATCTGAAAGCAAGGAATTCATACGGCTGATCTTTGTTCGGTCTGCTTCAAGCAGGACCCTATGGTTGTATACCAGCTGATTGAAGGAGGCAACCAGTTCCTTGATTTCATCGGCAGCTTCATTGTCAACTGCAAGTACCTGGAAATCTGATTGAGGAAGTGCCGTATTTTTTGCATTCTTGAGCAATTTTTTCAATGGACGTCGATAGTAGTGCAGGTGAATACGTGAAACGAGATAGGCAATGAAGCACAATATCAGAACCATGCTCAGAAGTTCCAGGCCTATCGTAGTGAACCGTATAGAATCATCTGCCGTCTGATAACTGAAATCCAGCAGGTATGTCCTATTCGAAACCACTATTTTACTTGCATATGAAATGGATCGGTGGTCACCTGTCTTTACAATGTTCTGGAACCAACCGTTTTGGCTTGCCTTGAGCAACTGTGCATTGAAGTAAGTCGATCCTATTTTCCTGTCGATACCTTTTGTTGCAAGTACCCTGTATGTCCCGTCAGTAATGACAAGGAAACGGACTGTCGTGGATTTGAAATCCTTGATGCAAGCTGTTACATCTTCGCCTTCAAGCAGTTTGTCCTTGATGTACTGGGTATCGTTCTGTCCAAGGAAACGAACATGAGCCAGTGCAAATTCCTGTATTTGTCCGATGAGGATCAAGGACAGCAGAAGTATACTGCAGCCAGCAAGGATAAGAAGCAGCCATCGCCTATTGTTTGTGTTCAAGGATATAGCCGACTCCCCTGAGGGTGGTAATGAAGCAATCAGTAATTTGTGCATCTTGGAATTTGCTCCTCAGATGCCTGATGTGTACATCCAGGCTCCTTCCGATTTCTTCTATGTCTCTGTTGAAGATGGTTTCGGCAATAGCTTCCCTCGGCAATACTTCGCCAGGATGTCTCATCAACAGTTCCAAAATCCTGAATTCAGTCAATGTCAGATCCAATTCGGCTTTTTCTCCCTTTGCCCGATAATTCTTTCGGTCCAGGGTCAGGGAACCCAAGCGGAGTATGCCGACATTGTTGCCTTTAAGCAACCTGACTTGCCTGATAGCTGCCTCTATTCTCAATAGCAGTTCCTGGATGTCGAATGGTTTTGTTATGTAATCATCGGCACCATAGCTGAGGCCTGCAATCCTGTCATTTAGCTGTGATTTTGCGCTGATCATCAATACGGGAATAGTCCTGGTAGCAGGTTCTTCCTTAAGCAACCTGCAGACATCCTTGCCATCCATACCTGGCATCATTACATCAAGCAATATTGCATCGATCTGCTTTTCCCTTGCCAGGCGCAGGGCACTTGTACCTTCATAAGCTGCCAGCGGGGTGTACCCATGGGCTCGGAGGTTCAACATCAGCATCCGCACCATCTGTTTTTCGTCATCGACTACCAGAATCGTTCCCTTTTCCATTTGTCAGCTCCCAATCTGAAAGGATAAAGGACCAGGCCACAAAAGGCAATCGGCAGACTTCCGTCTGCCGACAGGTATGTCACACCAAACTTCCAAGTCCAAGGTTCTTGCCTGATTCCTTGTCGAACAGGACATACTTTTTTCCTGGGAATGTTACTTTGACCTTGTCGTCCATCTTGAAATCAACATCACCGAATACGACGCAGGTAAGGAGCATGTCGTCAATTTTTATCTTGAGGATAGTTTCCATGCCTGACGGCAGTGTTGAATAGATGGTGGCGTCAAACATACCTTCTGTACCGATTATGATATTTTCCGGTCTGATGCCAAGGGTTACTTTTGTTGCATTGCCTAGGGTGATGGGACCTGTCAAAGGGGTAAACAGCAGGGACAGGCTGCCTTGTTTCAATTGGATTTCATCAAGGTTGACCTGGGAAGCTTCCATGTCAATGAAGTTGATATTGGGAGACCCGACGAAATCTGCCACAAAGATGTTTGCAGGATTACGATAGACCTCCAAAGGTGGTCTGTACTGCTGTAGGATTCCTTCTCTGATCAGACAGATTTTCGTAGACAATGTCATTGCTTCCAATTGGTCATGCGTGACATAGACGAACGTAGATTTTGTTTCCTGATGCAATCTTTTGAGCTCTGTTCTCATTTCCATCCTTAATTTTGCATCAAGGTTGGAAAGAGGTTCGTCCATCAGGAGTATTTTCGGGCCCGTGGCAAGTGTACGTGCAATGGCAACACGCTGCTGCTGTCCACCTGACAATTCTGCAGGATACCGGTCCACGTACGTATCAATCTGGAGCATCTGGGTCAGTTCCTTTACTCTGGCATCGATTTTTTCCTTGTCCCATTTCAAGTTTTCCAGTCCGAATGAAATGTTTTTATACACGGTCATATGAGGCCATAATGCATAATTCTGGAAAAGAAAGCCGACATGTCTTTTGTCCGGTGATACATCTATGCCCTTGCTTGCGGAAAAGACACACTCGTCGTCGATGAATATCTCACCTTCGGTCGGGGTTTCAAGACCTGCGATCATACGCAATGTAGTAGTCTTGCCACAGCCGGACGGGCCCAAGAGTGAAACGAACTGCCCGTCTTCAATGACCATGTTCAGGTCATGTACAGCTTCGGCTTTTCCGAAGCGCTTGGTAATATGGTTCAGTGTAATGGTCGGCATTTCAATTTCCTCCTATGCCTTTGTCAATTGATGCGCCGGTCACCTTGTTGATGATCTGGTTGCTTATGACGACGAACAGTACGATCAAAAGGTTGATTGCGTTTGCATACTGGTTCCAGCCTTTCTCGTTGTACTGGAAGAGCATGGTAGTCAGAATCCTGGAAGTAGGTGTAACCAGCAGGATGAAGAGTGACAGTTCCCTCATACAGGAGATGAAAGGCAACAGATACCCTGAGATGAAACTTGATTTCTGGATGGGGAAGATGATCTTGGTCATTCTTTTCCACCATCGGATTCCCTGTATCGTACCTGCTTCTTCTATTTCTCCGCTGAGCTGGTGCATGGCACCTATGCTTGCACGGGATGCAAACGGCAGATACTTGACTGCACCGACAAGAACAAGCAGGGCAAAGGAACCGTAGAGAGGAGGAATGAAACCTCTCCGTACCGCAAACATCGAAAGGTAAATTGCTCCGAAGGCCATACTGGGCATCAGATAGGGGAAGAATGCAAGGTTATTGACCAATGTGGAGAGTTTCGTACCTCTTCCTTTTGCAATGGCATAGCCTGCCAGTATACCGACGGTACCGGAAATGAAAGCCACCAGGATAGAAAGCCTGATAGAGTTCCATAGCCCTCTGTAGATTGAAGCATTCCTGAGGATACCGGCTTCCCCGTTGGCTATGTCAGGCGAACCTTTGCCGACCCAGAAGACGGTAGAGAAGTTACTCAAGGAATAGTTGCCCGGTACGACGAGGAAGGATTCTATGGCAAAGGATACCAGTGGCATGATGCAGACGAAGAAGATACAGACCAGCAGGATAATCGTAATCGGCCAGTTGAATTTCCTTAGTTTTACAAGTGCTATGTTGGAGCTTTTACCTGTTATGGTGGTGTAGTTCTTTCTTGTACCGACGATTTTTTGGTTTGCGGCAAGAATGGCTACGCCGATGATGATCATGATCAGTGCCATGATATATCCATAACCGGGATTAAGGCCATTGAGTGTCCTGTACATCTGTGTCGTCAGGACTTGGTAACGTACCGGAGTCCCTAGGAAAGCCGGTACGGCAAAGGCACTCATGGCACTTGAGAAAACAAGCAGGAAGGTGGAAAGAAGTGCAGGGAGGACGATCGGTACGGTAATCTTTTTCATGATTGTCCATCGGGAAGCTCCAAGAAGTGTGGCTGCTTCCTCAAGGTTTGCATCCATGTTTCTCAGGATGCCGCCTATAAGGATATAAGCGAACGGTGCATAGTGCATACCCAGGACCATGATGATCGGGAATGGACCATAAGCGAACCAGTTGGGGGTTTCAATTCCCGTGAGGACCGTAAACAGCCCGGGAGCTCCTCCGACCAATGAGTTCTTGAAGAAGTTGAGCCAGAACATGGCAAGGGTCCATGATGGCATGATATAAGGGAATATGAAGAGGGTGGACACCAGGCTTTTGTATTTCAGGTCTGATCGGGTGACGAGCCAGGCAACAATACCTCCAAGAATGATTGAAACGAGGCAGGAGCCTAGGGCAATATAAAGGGTATTGCCTAGTGGTTCATAGAATATTTTCTTGCTGATGCTTGAAAAAAGTACTTTTTTCCAATGATAGAGCGTAAAATCTCCCACCATTGCTCCCTTTATCTTCATCATTTCTGACTGATGGACGGTAAAGGTATCCCTTATGATGGAAAACATAGGGATGATCGTCAGGTAAATCAAGACGATGGAAAGTACGAACAGAATGACATTATGAGGCTTTTTGAAGAAGCTCTTGATTCGGTTTTTGTAAGTCAAAATCGTTTCCTTCCGACAGTGGCAACCGGGTTGCCAGAATTTTGATGCAAGCGGCAAGGGCAGGGCCCTTACCGCTCTTGGTCAAAGAGATCAGTAGATGTATTCGTTGAGGAATTCCTCTACATCTGCCCTGTTTTCGAAGCAGTAAGTGGGGTCTTCCATGACCAGTTTCTTTTCCCAGAAGGATACGGGGTGGTCTCCTTCGTTGATCTTTATGTTTGGATTTGAAGAATAGGTTCCGATATCCGAAGACCATGGTTTGAAACCTTCTTCCGTCAGGAGATATTCGATGAACAGTTTCGCGGCTGCAGGATGCTTGGCATTGCTGCACATAAGGGCATAGATAGGATAGATGAAGCCACAGAACGGTTCGACATTGAGCATCGGCTGCAGTGCAAGGTCCTTGGATTTGACATAGCGGAGTTTTGAATAGACGAACAGTCCTGCATTCTGTGCCTTGTGCTGTCCTTTTACACCGATGCTTTCAGCTGTCTTGGTATCAGAAGTCGTTACGACGAGGTCATTGCTGTATAGGTCCTTTATCCATTCATAGCCGGCATTTTTCGTAGTAAGCGTGATATCCTTGCCGAAGTAGTCCTTGTAAGCCTTTGCAATCTGGTCCGCTATTTCCGGTTTCGTGATGGTTGTCAGGAAATTTGCATTGACACTTTCCTGGAACGGATTCTTGAATTGGAACTTGCCTTTCCATTCATCTGTAGTCAATGCCCAGATATTGTCGAATGGTTCCGTAGTTGAATCTTCATTGTTGAAAATAAAGAGCTTGTTGATCATTGCAAATACCAGAGGGTCCTGGTAGTTCTGAGGAATGACAGACTTCATGCTTTCCGGCATATAGGAATACAGATAACCGAGGTTGATCAACTCACCCATGACTCTTCCGCCGTCCTGGGCAATGACGAAGTCAGCTCCCTGTGCGCCGATTGACTGTTCCTTTGCAACTTTTTCAATGAGTTCATAGTCCTTGAGATCTGTTGCTTCGACGTCGATGCCATATTTTTCTTTGAAACCTTCGGCTGCATTGGCTATTCTGCTGGTGATGGAATAGACTACGACTTTTCCTTCCTTCTGGGCTTCGGCAACCAACTCATCGTGGCTCATCGGAGCCTGCTGTTGCTTTGCTGCGGGCTGCTGCTTTGCAGGAGCCTCACTGTTTCCGTTTGCAAAAATTGGTAGTGTTGCTGTAGTAAGCAATGTTGCCAAAAGGGTAATCCGAGCAAGATTTTTCATTGTCTTCTCCTTTTAGTGTTAATTTTTCTTAACATAGTTTCTTAAGTTATATCGTAGTTTTCTGAATTGTCAATGAAAATTTTGTTTTTTCTGTGATTCTTTATGAAGGTACAGCTGCAGACATCTGAAAAGATAGTTGCCATTGCTTCACTTTTATGCTGTTCTGTGTTATGATAAAAAGAAAAGGAAAATTCTGATGTTCTTTCCTATAATGAAGTTAGTATAGGGGAAAATAAGGTCGTTTTTCTATTTTTAAGAGCTTTGGGGAGGAAGAGGCTTATGCAGAAGAAAGATGCATGTAAGGTAAGTTGCTTGCAGCCGATGCCGAAGGCAATAGTATCATGCAGAGGAAAAGACGGTAGGAACAATGCCTTGGTCGTCGGATATTGTGGAAACTGCAGTTTTGATCCACCTATGGTCATGGTCGGTATCGCGCCCAGCAGGTTTTCACATCACTTGATAAAGGAATCGGGATGTCTGGTCATCAATCTTCCAGGTAAGGATTTCAAGCATGAATATGGGGTAATCGGTTCCAAGAGTGGCAGGGATATTGACAAGTTCAAGACACTTGGCTTGAAAAGCACGGATGGAGATGTTGTGGCAGCTCCTGTGCTTGATGATTGTCCGATCAACATGGAATGTAAAGTCGTGGATTCCCTTGTGACAGGATCTCATGAAATGTTCATCTGCAAGGTAGAGAAGGTACATGCGCCTGAGACTGCCATTGGGACAGATGGTAAGATAGACTTTTCCAAGTTGGATCTGCTGTAAAAAAAAGACGGTACTGATGATACGAATCATTCAGTACCGTCGAGGGGTATTTTATTTTACATCAAGTTCTGACACGGTTTTCGGGTATTCCCTTTCTGGTTCTGACTTGTCATGAAGAGGATTCCATACCTGGGCAAGGAAAGGTTCAACCTTGGCTCTTGCCGCATAATTCCAGCTTTTCCTTTCACAATGAGGACACCAGTGTCCACCTTCGAGGATCAAACGTGGACTTGCTTCAAATTCATGGCTGAAAGCACAGACGAAGTGTAGTTTGCTTTTCCAATCTCCTGTTTCCATTGTCTTGGACAGGCATTTCCCTCCTCGGAATTCTGCTGCCTGTTTCATGTTATCCAGACAGAGTTCACTTTCCGGCTTTGTTTCATCATAGCCGTGGTCTATATGGACTACGTTGTCCCAGTCCTTGAAATGTTCCATGTCATTTATGTTACCAGGAAGTTGTTCCCAATTTTTTTTACTTCCCCAATAAGCATCTATATACAGGGTCATATCCTGTTCTATGAATCTGACTGTGCCATGTTCGGTCCTTGCTTGTTTGACGAAGGTATTTCTGATGAGCTTTCCCATGAGGCTTTGGCCTCCGGGCAGGTGACACAGTGCTTTTGAAAGACTTGCTTCAGCTCCCAGATTCTGGAGGTATGCATCATAGAAGTATTGCATGGAATCATGTCGGAAATGAAGGAAATCCTCCAGTTTGTCTGAATCCAGATAGTACTGTCCGTGGAAATTCCGCGTTGCATACCATTTTGGCCTGATGACATGTGAAAGATCCCTGAAGCCGATGGTTGTGTACAGTTTCCGATACATCGTATAGGTATCGACCCTACAGGCATCACCACCGCCGATATTGTAGATATGTCCCCAGAAAGTATCAGGCAGGGAACCTTCATATTCCATATGGCAGAGATTGCCGAGCAGTCGGCCTGAATCGCGGTCAGAAACATATTCCAAGACGTTATCCAGACAGTTGTGGAACATGATGGCATCTTTTACCTTGCTCATTGCCGGACCCATTATGCCGGTCTGGCGCAGACTTGCCCAATAAGTGAGGTCAGATTCAATCAAGAGTCTTTCTGCTGCTATCTTTGATACTGCATAGTAGTCGAAGATGCTTGGTTTGATCGGGTCCCCGACGCGTCCCCAGTGGATTGGAGGCATCCGGTCTCCTGTTTCTGCTACGGTACCGATGGAAACGACTTTGACTTCTCCGGCCCGACCTTGGGCGTCGATGGCATCAATGATGTGCTTCATTGATCCATAGTTTATTTTCATGGCAAGGTCGGGATGGTAGTCTGCCGTCGGAGAAACCAAGGCTGCTACATGCAATACGATATCTGCTTCCTTTGTACAGGCGTAGACATCTTCATACTTCGTGAGATCTCCCCAATGTATTGAAATGCCTCTCTGGTTTTCAAATGGCTTGAGTTTTTCCCTGTCTGCCTTTGTCCCGAGGGCCAGGATGGTGATGTCTTGCTTGTCACTGTCTTCAAGCAATGCTTGCAGGACCTCAGTTTCCATATTCCCTGTAGCTCCGGTAAGGAAGACTTTTTGTTTGCGCATGATCGGTCATTCTCCCTTCATGTCGAGTGTCTTTGCATGTTTGTCAAGGATATCAAGGCAGAGTTGGACAGAATCACCGATGGCTTTGTCAATATCGTCTTCTTCGACACCAAGAGGTTCACAGCCGAGGGACTTGTCGATGAAGAGCTTTGAGCATTGAAGGTCTGTAAACTTGACCATGTTCAGGCCTCCTTCGATGTCGTTCTCTTTTTGCTCCTTCATGATTTTCCTGGCGCCGATTTCATAGAGCTGGTTCGGAATGGTGATGATTTTTTTGTCAGGGCAACCCAGGTATTTGTGGAAGATTGCAAGCAGCTGTTTCCATTCCATGTCGTAGTAGCCGATAGGATAGCAATTGCCGCCCTTGTTGCGTTCGATGGCACCTGCTATTGCCTGACCTACCTGATGGACTGTCACCATTGCAGTTCCGCCTTTCGGATACATCGTTGCACCTTTCATGCCTCTGATGTTCTCGACCATGAACAGCCATACAGGTTTCCTTCCCGGTTGGGTCCCGAAGATATATGGGAGTTCCAGAACTGCGACATCAAAATCCTGGTCTGCGAATGACATGGCAATGTCTTCCTGGTCCCGTCTGCTTTTGATATAGGGATGCCATTCCGTCAGTTTCTTTTCGGGCCAGATTTTGCTGAAATAGGCAAAGTACGAGCCTAGGATGACTGCGTGCTTGACCCCGGTTTCCTTTGCCAGCGTAAGCAGATGCTTTACCGGATCTATGTTATACTTTTTGTACAGGTCATAGATCGGATGGGGACCTTCGACTCTTTCATCTACTCCTGCAGCAAAGACGAAACCGTCACAGCCTTTGAGGAAGCCTCTTATTTCATCATCACTCATCTGCAGATAATTTCCGTATTTGATTTCCATCTGCGGAGGAAGGACAGCTCCTTCGGGGAGGGGCGGAAGTGCAATTGCAGTCACTTCATGTCCTCTTGCAATCAATTCCTTGGCTCCTTCACTGCCAAGTAGACCTGTGCCACCTATCATACATATCTTCATGTTATGCTCCTTGAGAAATAGTTTTTTGTGAGCATTCTCTTTAGCTCTCATTTTTAAAGATATAGACACTGTGTCTATATTGCAACCATCAGTTGTTTTTATTATGCTGTGTCTGCAACAGAAACACTGCTTATTGTCTATTTCGTAGCAATTTCAGCTGTTACTGGGGCAAGGAAAGCACAGAAAATGGAAAAAGAAAATCAAAGGACTAGGTTAACCAAGCAATTGTTGAGAAATAGTCTGATAGCATTGCTGCAGGAAAACCCTATCAGCAGGATTTCCATCAAGGAAATCTGTGCCAAGGCTGAGATCAACCGGTCTACGTTCTATCTGCACTATCGTAACCAGTTTGATTTGCTGGATGCCATTGAGAAGGAATTGCTGGACAACGTGCAGGCACATCTGAAAAATATCGGGATAGGCTCGGACGGGCGTCAGTATCTGGTTGCATTGCTGTCCTATATCGAGCAGAATGCAGACATCTTCAGGGCTCTGCTGTGCAATCCCCAGGATACGACGTTCCGTCAGACATTTGTTGCCTCCGCATTCAAGAACATGCAGGCATATATCAAGCTTACCTGCCCGGAAAACATCAATGACTATATCCAGGGTTTTCTTGTCATGGGATGTCTTGATTTGATTCAGAAATGGGTGGAATCGGGCTTTGATATTCCAGCAGAACGACTTGCTGATTTGATGTTTCGTCTGTCTGCCGGTGCAGTGCGTCCGTTTTCTTGTCTGAAGTAAAAAAAATAGCCTGTCCTTTTGTAGAACAGGTTACTTTTTTGCCTTGAGAGCAACAGGATTCGAACCTGCGGCCTCAACCTCCGGAGGGTTGCGCTCTATCCAGCTGAGCTATGCTCCCAACAGGAAAGTGTTTTTTACTTTCTTACTGCGCTACTTGCGCAACGCTAGTATTTGTACCGCTTTTCATGGTAAGTGTCAACAATGAGAAATGGCTCCAGCCGTGGTCATAGACAAAGAAAACGTATAGCCATGTCTGATAGTTACTTATTGGTATATAATCCTTATTGGTATACATAATGGTTAATAAGTGTTTCGCTCATTCTATTTTTCGAAATTTTTTTCTATGAGAAATGACTTTGAAGTTTTTCTGGAAATTGATTTCTACATATTTCTCCACATTCACTTTCACTGGGAGCGGTTATAATTCTTATCATTGCATGGTAAGGATCTGGCCTTATGTTACTGTGCTCTTGTTTTTTTCTAGCTGCAGTAGACTTTCTCCAAGGATTCCCTGCCTCGATAAGAGAGAAAGAATACCTTGTTTATTCCATCTTTGTTTTCAGTACCTCGGCTGGGAAAAAATTATTGATTGATCTGCATTGTTTCTTTGTCCATGCCCTTGCCATCCTGCCCTGTCTGCGGTACTGCACAGCAGGCAGGACAGTTCCTTTTACTGTACCTGTCCATTATTGTTTTTATCCAATTGGCAAAATAGGGGATGTATTGTTACCTGTGGATGAATATTTTCTTTATGATATCACGATTTCCATAGCAGTTATTTTCTCTTCAATTATTTTTCATCTCAGAGTTTGCTTAATGTTGAACATGATAAGCCACAAAAAGAATAAGGATTTGGTCAAGTTATCCATTCCAGGCATGTCAGAGAGACGAGATTAGCAAAGTAGCATTGAATTCAAATGACCATATTTTTACATAGTTAATAAAATAATTTAGTTCATATCTATTTATCAGCAAACTAAATGAATCAATTAAAATTCAAGTTTATTGGTAATATAAAACCTATTCATAACAGTGGATATTTCTTACAATGATCTTAGTGAAGGGCCTATTTTATGCTTATTGGGAGGATGCAACTTTGAAAAACACACTGAAAATCCTGTTTGTATTCATTGTGGTATTTAGTATATTTGCCATAAGCTATGGATTCAGGATTGCCAATGGAAAGAAAGTTGCCTTTCGCATCAACAACAAGTCTCCATATACGGTTCTTGATCTTGAAATATGCTTATCAACAAATCCGGAAGTAAAGACTACACAGGATACGTTGTTAGATGATTCTTTTACGACTTTGCCATTGGATATGTCTACCGTTATAAATAGCGGAAAGTACTTTATTAATTACAAGATCAATGGTAACCAGGAAACGGAGAGGTTTGGTAACTATACCAAAGGTTATCCCTCAGAGAGTACAGTCAATATAACCATAGGAGTGGATTATTTGCCTTTGATAGATGACTGAAAAAGTTTTTCGATGATAGCTTTTACTCAATTGAAACTGCTATGAGTCTCTATATGACTTTTCTCTTTATGCTACCCTATCCTTGGAAATGGACGAGTCTGATATGACTTCAGGTATCTTGTTTTTCTTTCCCAAAACGGAGGGTTTAAGTTCCAAAGCTGCCTTTTTGTTTTGTATATCTCTTTCAAAATGAAGGTATTCATTGCTTATCTCGCGGCATTCCTTTTGTTTTACTATCTTTTATTATTTTCAAATTTATTTGGCTCAGGACAGAAGCATTTCCCATTGTTTCGTGTTTTTGCTCATGCATTGCTGCTGTTTGTGAAGTAATGGTAGCCAAGAACATTAAAGTACAGCCGACTATTTCTCTGGAATTCAGTGTTTCCCTTAGAACAATCCAGCCGCATAAGGCAGAGAAGACAGATTCCAAACTAAGAATTAGGGTAGCTGCTACAGGATCTAATTCTTTTTGTCCTGATGTCTGTAAAGTGTAAGCAATTCCACAAGATAAGATTCCTGTATATAAAATAGGAATACTCGCACGCATTATTGATTGTAATTCAGGATGCTCAAACATGAATGCAGCCATTATGCTTAACAACCCGCATATTGAGAATTGAAGGCAGGATAGCTTTATGCAATCTTCCTTTGATGAATAGAAATCGATTGCGAGTATATGAATTGATGTTGTAAAAGCACAAAGTAAGACAAGAGTATCTCCAAAGCTGAGAATCAACTTTGCATCGATGCATAGCAGATACATGCCAACGGTTGCAAGAAGAATGCAACCCCATGTTTTCAGATCAATACGTTTGCCTCGAAAGCGTTCTAGGATAGGAACAATGATTATATATAGGGACGTAATGAAACCGGCTTTTCCAACCGTAGTATAGGCTATGCCTGCCTGTTGCAATGAGGCCGTGACAAAAAGGATGCTTCCGCAAATAAAACCTCCCTTGAGTAAGGAATAATTTTTTTTTGGAGAATTGCTGGATTTTGCTTTATCCCTATGGCCTTGATAATCTGTTATCAGAATTAACGGCAAGAGTACGCATGCTCCGATCAAGAACCGTACTGCATTGAATGTAAAGGGCCCTACTGATTTTGTCCCGATACTTTGGGCGACCAAAGAGGTTCCCCAGATTAGTGTTGCACTTATAAGCATGATTCCACCGATGGTTTTTTGTTGCATAGTCCTTGGCCTTTTAAATGTAACTGCTTTGTGGTATAATAATGGTTACTTACGGTTGTTATTTTATGCTACCGTGACGTAACTGTCAATATATATTTTGATAGTTACATATGATATATTTACCTACAAAGAGAGGTGCTTAGGTGAAATTCCTGTGTTTAGATTTTATAAATAGCCGATGGTATATCACACATAAACCTTTTTCTGATCCTCTTGATGATTGCACGTGGTTAGCTCAATTCTGCAACAAATGGGATTTGCCTGAACTTATCCCTTCAATGCGTGGATTTGAGAAACTAATAACGTTCCGGGAATTTATGTTTCAAACTTTAATGAAAATGTGTGTTGGACGGATTGTCGGGTCTCAGGAAATACATGAACTTAATCAGATATTACTGCAGGGAACCCCTAAAAAGGTGTTGGTTGAACAAGACGGCCACTATATTCTGAAAACACAGCAGCAATCGGATGACATTGCATGGATTATGTATCAGATTGTATTGTCTTTCAGTGTGTTGATTACGGAATATCCTTTGCAATACCTAAAGAAATGCGGAAATCCAGAATGTGATTGGATATTCTATGATGACAGTAAAAGCCATACGAGAAAATGGTGCGATAACAGATGTGCAAGCCTTATGAAAGTGCGTAGATATAGGGCATCCAAAAAAAGGCAAGAGCAATGATTACACAATACCTTGGACCGGTGTTGTCCGAAATAGGGTATCCTATTGGCAAAAGAAGCCGTTTCAAAAGTTCAGGTTTTTCGGCAGTTCTCTTTTGATTTATCTTGAGTTTCCTGAGCATGGAGAAGTAAAAGTGCGTTATGCTATCAATGGATTCCCATGTATACAGACTATGTCCTGACATCCTATTGCCGGTTCAGCTGGAATTGACCGCAAGCAAAGCCGTCCTGTCCCGCTTCTTGAAAGCTATTTGATACTTTCCTATTTGTTTTTTAGGGCGTGAGCTAAGTTCATCTAAGCAAGGGATGCTTTTATAAAACCAAGGAAAAGCGATAAACTGCTTTCGTCTTTTTGCAGATTGATGTGAAAGAGCCTGATTGATTTGCTTACGGCTTGGTTCCTTGTGGAATCGGATACTGCATCGGTTGTTTTGGAGCTTATATGGATTATCGCTTGTCAACGGAAAAAGGGGAAGAAACATACTTTGATTTTTCAGTCAATACAAACCCGTTGGGAGTAACTGATGTGCTGCGACAGGCAGGCGATGGTTTTGTTTCAAGCTTCGGGTTCTATCCTGATCCTGATTGCCGACAATTGAAAAAGGCTCTTGCAGATCGATATGGTGTACCGATGGCCTCTCTCTACTGTGGCAGTGGGGCAGATGATGTGTTCTATCGTTTGATATTGTCATTAAGGCCAAGGAAAGCCTTGGTCATCGAACCTACGTTCGAGGAATATGCCGTTGCCTTGTCGTTGGTTGACTGTGAGATTATACATTGTCAGCTGTCAATGTCAGATGGATTTTCCCTTGATATGGACCGGCTCCTCTCTTTGGCTGTACGACAGGATATCGTCATTGTCTGCAATCCGAATAATCCTACAGGGACACTGATACCACGGAAGGAACTGTTGGAGCTGATCAGTATCTGTGAGGCAAACGATACTGTCTGTGTCGTTGATGAATGTCTTATGGAAATGATGGAGGATTGGAGGCAGCATACCGTCAGGCAAGAGGTAGAAAACTTCTGTAATTTGGTTGTCATCGATGCCTTTACAAAGACTTATGCCCTTGCTGGTCTTCGCCTTGGCTTTGTTATCACAGGACATGAGGGCTTGGTCGAGAAGATGCAAAGACAGGGGCAGGCGTTCAATGTTTCTTCGCCTGCTCAGTTTGCCGGTATCCTGGCTCTGTCAGATGCTGCTCCGTATCTTTCCCGCACGTATGTCTTGTTGGCACAGGAACGTATGTTCTTGTCTTTATCGTTCAAAAGGCTCCATGTTCAATTTTTCCCGACTGTTGCCAATTTTTTCCTTGTGAAATCTTCTGTTGCACATTTCAATGAAAAGTTATTGCTCTTGGGCATCAAGGCCAGGGACTGTACGAAGTTCTATGGCCTTGATGCTTCATATAGCCGTCTTGCAATCCGGACTCATGAGGAAAACATTGCCTTGGTGAAGGCGTTGGAGAAAATACTGGAAAGTTGTTGTATCTGATGTTATTTTTTCTGATACTAAGAGGAATAATCGAACAATACTATCGTGTTGCATTTATATAGTTACAGACATATCATATTATAAAAGATTTATTTGTTTGCTTTTTTAATTCTGAGGTTTTGTCATGCAAAGGTATTTTTGTTTTTTATTTTCCATTCTGTTTACTGTTTTTTGCTTGCTAGGATGTTCATTGAAGGTGAGGATAACAGATATTGCAAAGGAACTTGGAATAGATGCGGTCGCAGATGGAACAATTTGTGATGAAACTGATACTCATAGTGGAAACGGTGATGGATATACCTTTGTAAAAATAAGTTTTGACAATACTTGTGCATCTGTATTTGAATCTGCTGTTGATTCAAATTCCAATTGGAAACCTTTGCCTTTATCGTGCAACTTGCAAGAAGTGGTGTATGGACAAGGAAGACGGGGACCATATCTTACTGATACACAGGATAATGTCTTGATGCCGTCAATTGAAAATGGATATTGGTATTTTTATGACAGGTATGAGGGTGGTGGCAACCATCATGATGATTGCACTATTCTTGTTCGTCCATCTTTCAATTTTACCATTGCGATTTATGACAAAGATGAACATTTTCTATATTTTTGCAGATACGATACATAAATAAAAATGGCCTCTATAAAAGACTGAGTGAAAGCAACCTATAACAATTTGTTTTTCTTTATTACTTGGCTAATAGATTTACTGATATCATAGGTATCTTTCAGTGCCAATAAAAATATACATCTTATATTACCTGCTGATTATGAATACTTGACAGGGTATTTTAATAAACTTTTACTAATAAATTGTCATATGATTATATTTAGATTCAATTTAATATTTGTAAATATGTATATATTGTGTAAATAAATATATCATCAAAAATAGTAAGAAATACACTTTTATTACTACAAAATATATTATACAATTATTTATGCTTGATATGACATGATATGTCAGAAAGCGGTGTAACTGGGAGAGACGTTGTTTTATGCAGGAACTTTCACCGTGGATTGATTATCCTGGCTTAGGAGAAAAAAAACTTCTATGAGAAAATCATATGGAATTCTAGGTGTAGTCCTAGTGCTACTTTGCAGCATATTGGTAGGATGCAGTTTTAACATAGTCAATGCAAAGACGGTAACTTTCAATATAAAGAATACTGGTTCAGATGCTGTAACTAATGTCGAGATTTGCCTTACGAAAGATGCTGATACGAAAGTTACATCTTCGGCGACTATAACTGGTCACGGAGGAACGCTTTCACTTTCTCTAGATATGACTTCCGTTGTAAGTACTGGACAATATTACCTTACTTGCGATGTTGGAAATATTTTCAAGGACAAGACTTTTGGTAGTTATACTCTCGGTTCTCCATCCGAAAGTACTGTTGCAATAACAATTTCTTCTGATGCTGATCCTGTTATTGCCGTTGATGGTGATTGAGATCAGGGCTCATTTTATTGACAGTTGGTTCCATGCAAAAAATTCCATCCTAAACAGGATGGAATTTTTATTATCTGTTTGATTTGTAGGGTGTTTGTTTAGTCAGCTGTGTAGGTAACCGTTACGTCACTCTGGTACTCACCTGCATCAGGATTGGTAGCAGCTGCCCAGTAGAGGTAGAACTCTGCCACATGGGTGTCCTTCTGGTAGCCTACGGGAAGCGTAACTGTGGTGGGCGTGGAAATCTTTGTGGAGCTGTCGGAAGGGTTGAGATATTGCACGCTGACAGCCTGTTCCTCGTGGGTTGTCTTGTCGCTCCTAGTGGTATAAAAGCTGGTGGCCGTGACACCTATGGAGAGGCTGGTAGCGGAGGTCTGGTTGCCGGAGGCCTTGAGGATGAAGTCCTTTGTGGAGCCTGCGGAAGCCAGCGCGTTGTCATCCAGGGTGATGGAGTAAGGGTTCTTTGAGCTCGTGTAGTCGGAAAGGTTGACCTCTGTGCTGTCTGATGGTTCATAATAGAGTGCTGTCGTAATTGCTTCGGTCGGAACCTTGGTGGCAAGTTTGACATAGTTGCTTGTGTCTGTTGCGAAGGTGGCGGCTGCTGCAAGTGTTGCTACTGCGATGGCTGTGATAAACTTTTTCATTTGGTTGATTCTCCCTATTTCTTTTTTTAGTTTTTCTTGTTTACGATTTGAATATACAGCGACTTATAACTTATGTCAATAGTTGCAAGAAAAAATATTTAAAATTTTTTTTATTATTGGTAATTAAGCCATAATTTTAACATATTTCCTATAAAAAGAAGTGAACAACCTTTATTGTGGTAGTATATCTTTGCTATGTGTTAACATAAGTATATACTATCCAAATATGACATTTTCGTAATAATGTAAAACTTTTTGAATATGCTATCCAATATAAGAATTTAGCAAAGATATCAGTTCCTTTTGTCTGTTGCGGTGGTCAGGTGAAGATGAATTTGACGTACTGATAAATTCAGCCCAGACCTATCAAGCTATAAGTCTGGGCTGATGAATTGAGGCGTTGAAAGCTAGTTGTTGCTTGTTAGTCGTTTCCTTTTTCAAAGGATGCAAGCAGTTTGCTTTGTGCCATGAACTTGGCGTCCCTGTTTTTTATTGCTTCTTTGTCTTTGCCTTTATGGTAGTCATAGAACCCTTCTTGACTTTTTACTCCCAGTTTGCTTTCTGCAACCAGCTTGTTGAACAATGGCTGAGGCTGTTGGTCTGCACTGAGATCGGCATACAGGTACTTTGCGACATTATGGAAAACATCCAGACCTCCCAAGTCAGTGACTTCAAAAGGGCCGAGACAGGCATACCTGAAACCGAGTCCGTATTTCATGCAATCATCGACATCCTTGAAAGATCCTATACCGTTCTCGACGATGTGGATTGCTTCTCTCAATACTGCAAGCTGCAGACGGTTTGCAATGAAACCCTTTGCATCCTTATGTACCATGATTGGTTTCTTTCCCAGGGACAGGGATAGGTCATATACCTGTTTGGCCGTTGCCTCACTGGTTTTTTCTCCTTTTATCACTTCGATGAGGGGGATCAGATGTGGAGGGTTGAACCAGTGCATACCGACGAAACGTTCTGGATGACTTACTGCAGTAGCCAGTTTTGTGATGGAAAGGCCGGATGTATTTGTGGCAAGTATTGCATCTTCCCTTGCAAGGTCACTGATTTGTTTCCAGTAGACCGATTTGATTGTCAGATCTTCTGCAATTGACTCGACGACAAGGTCACATGCGGCAAAACTGCCAAGATCTTTCGTGTAAGTAAGCTTTTTGAGAATGGCATCTTTATCTTTTTGATCAAGTTGGCCTTCTGCGATTTTTGTTTCCAAAGCCGTATATATTTGTTCTTTGCTTTTTATTCCTGTTGCTTCATGTCGATAGACAACGGTGACATGGTAACCTTTTTCTGCAAATATCAGGGCCATGGAGGTGCCCATGGTACCGGCTCCTGCCAATGCAATGTCTTTTATCATGCTAGATACTCCTTGTTGTCCATTTTAGATATTTTTTTATTAAATACAATATGGTTGCGTGGGAACTCCTCTAGGGATATGCTGGTAGAAAGAGGTAGTGTATGGGGTTGCTATTTACAAATAAGGATATTACGGAACTTGAGGTGGAATCCATAGTCAATGCAGCAAATGAATACCTTGCACCTGGGGGTGGGGTATGCGGTGCAATTTTTGCAGCAGCAGGACGTAAGGAGCTTGCACAGGAATGCAGGTCGATCGGACATTGCAGTACCGGTTCTTCTGTAATTACAGGAGGATATAAGCTCAAGGCAAAATATATCATCCATACCGTCGGACCACGATATCTTGGCGGGAAAGAAGGCGAAGAAGCCTTGCTCCGTTCCTGCTATGTGTCTGCCTTGGCGCTTTGTAAGGAGAAAAATCTGTCTTCCATAGCATTCCCGCTGATTTCTGCAGGAATCTTCGGCTATCCTAAGGATGAAGCCTTATGGATAGCCATAGAAGAAATCGAACGGTTCCTTTCAACATCAAGGGAGACAGATGTTTACCTGAGCCTTTGGGGACGAAGGACGAACTGGGCGGCCTTATACAAGAATTGCAGATTCTTTGCGTCCCGTTTTACTCCTTCGTTTTATGATCCTGCACAAATATTGCACCTGCTTGAAATATTCCAGCAGAAATAACCTGTTCCTATCAGCGTGTGGGTTCCATCTGATAGACGATGGTAATGGAGGAGGTGACGTCGAGATTCCCTGCTGGGGTATCAGTCGAAGCGTTTCCTTCTGCCATTGAAGCAGTTGCCATCAGTACTTTGGGCTGATAGGTCCTTTCTTGGACAATACTCTCGGATGCTGTGTTGCCGATGGTGATCGGAGCACCTAGCACCATATTGCTTGCCAGAGCCAATACTCTGGCTTTTTCTGTTGCCTTTTCTACGGCGAGCTTACGGGCTTGGCGTATTGCTTCCGTTTTGTCATCCTTATCAAAGGTGATATTGCCGAGGGTGATGTTGCTGACTTGTCCCAGGTCATCGATGATGTTTCCAAGTTTTTTCGTATCTTTGTCTATGCCTGTGACCTTGACCTGGATACTTTGGGAGGCTCTTTGCCCTTTCAGGACTTGTTTGCCATCAATCCAGTCATATTCCGGCCGAAGGGAAAGTGATTGCAGCTGTAGATCTTTTTCGTCAATCGAAAAGCTTTCCAGAATTGTCCGTAATTTGTTCATTTTGCTACTTGTTTCCTGCAGGGCTTCCGTCGTCGTATCTTTGAGTTCACTGACCTGTATGGTAAACAGGGCTGTGTCAGGTTTCACCTTGACTTCTCCCGTACCGCTGACGGTAATCGTTCTGACCATTTCCTGTTGATGGCCTGCCAGGCTTGAGCAAGCCGTAAGAACCAATGAAGCGAAGCAAATCGCAAGGACGGCAAGTATTCCGCCGGTTCTGTGTTTCATAATGAAAATCTCCTGTTTCTTGTCTGAAATTACCATATCATACCATGGATTTTTATTGCACGGTGGCATGACAGTCGTTTTTTTGATTTTTTCCTTGCATTATCCTGAAAACGGTTGTTCAATAAAATAGAAAAGGAGTTTGTGGTGTGTTGTTCACTGTCATTGGCTGGGCATTGTATGCCATAGCCTTCTGGATTTATGAGCGATGCATAGGCAATGGTTTTTGCCTGTCGTTCGCTATAGGATGTTTGATTTCCTGTGTGTTTTCTCTTTCTGATCCAGAGATAAGTGACCAAGTCTCAGTATTCATATGTTCGGGAAGCGGTATATTTGTACTGGACAGGCTACATAAGAAAAAGCATCACAGGTAAGTGTAAGGGATGTCTTGGTCCGGAAGATGGTTCCGGGTGAATATGTTTTCTATTTGGTGCCGTATTCGGCATTGGGGCTGTAACCCAGTATGCTTGGGTACAGCCCTTTTCTTGTTATTGTTGCCGTAGCAGTTCGGGCTGGTTGGCTGCTTCTCTCATAAACAGGCCCAATGCCATCAGCATCATGCCGTTGTCATAGAGAGAATCCTTGCCCATCTGCCTGATTACTTCATGGACTGGTACGGACTGCACATCGAGCTGTTCAGTTGCATCGAGATGTTGGGCGGTGACTTGGTGCAACCCTTCGGCAAGGTATACTATGGCTCGGTTGTTCATCAGTGCCGGATTTGGATTGATATCAGCAAGGAAGGTAAAGGACTGTGCCGCCAAGCCGGTCTCTTCTTCCAGTTCCCTTTTTGCTGCTGTCAGGCCATCTTCCCCGGCATCGATTATTCCTGCGGGAAATTCCCGTATTACCTTACGTGCTCCATGTCGGAATTGTTGGACCATGACAAAACATGGTATGCCTTTTCCGTTCCGATACCATGGGATGATTGTAATCCAATTCGGCGCTTTGAGAGTAACGAAAGAGCCCCGCACCCCTTGCTGTGACTCCCGTTCGTCCTGTTGGAGATCGAATATGGGAGTATGCAACAGGTCTTTATGTGCTACTTCCTTCCAGACCAAGTGGGAGGGATCTTCGGTATTCCCGATTCTGAAACGATCGGTTTCCATCTCAGCTGTGCCTTGATGAACAGTTGCTTGTGCAGTGGGCACATGCCTCAGGTGAACAATGTGAGGTGCCCTGGAGATCATTGGGATCATAATGGGAAACCTTCGTATGTGCATCAATGTACAAGGCAATTTCCCTCATCTTCTTGCTGCTTGGGCTTTCCGGCGTACCGTCAATGTAGTTTTTGCCTGTATCTTCACTTTCCATCAGCGGGATTTCCATGGGAATCTTACCTAGGAACGGTACATCCATCATCTTGCACATCTTTTCGCCACCGCCTGTGCCGAACACCGGAATTTCCGTTCCGCAATGAGGGCAGATAAGTCCACTCATGTTTTCAATGACGCCGATTACCGGTACATTGAGCTTCTTTGAGAAAGAAACGCTTCGCTTGGAATCGAGGATTGCCACTTCCTGCGGAGTAGTGACGACAATGGAACCGGTCATTTCCGGTATTGCCTGGATTGCTGTCAGCTGTTCATCTCCTGTCCCTGGGGGCGTGTCGATCAACAGATAGTCCAAGGTGCCCCAGTCGACATCTCCTATGAATTGGCGGACTACGCCTGTTTTCATGGCGCCACGCCAGATTATAGGAGCATCCTGTTGCTCCAGTGCAAAGGAAAGGCTGACTACATACAGTCCTTCCCGTACCTTTACCGGTTCAAAGCGATTTCCGTCGGGTGAGGCGTTGAGTACGCCGTTTTCACAGCCGAACATCTTGGCTACGTTCGGTCCGTGCAGATCAGTGTCAAGGACACCGACGGTATGTCCTGCATCAACCAATGCATTGGCCAGGTTTATGGTAACGGTAGTTTTGCCGACGCCTCCCTTGCCGCTCATGATGATGATTTTCTTTCCGATCTTATCCATGGCGGATCGTATTCTTTTATCTTGTTGCTCCATTTCATTTGCAGCATTCTGCTCTGCCATCATAGTGCTCCTCTGGTGGTGCAATACCATCATATGTCTTGTTGATAAAGATAAGGAAAATATGGCTGTTAGGCAACCCTTTTTGCGGCCTACTCTTTTCCATGGTACCAAATAGCAGACAAATTGCCAAAGCTTGCCTTGCATATCTCTTTGTATATCAGTATCATAGGATGCGAGTACATTGAGACATGATTTTGTCAGGTCCCATATGTACCAATCTACAACAACAAACCAGGAGTCCGTATGATACAATTGGCGCAACAATCGGCAGAAACTCTTTCTGCCAATCTATCTAATGGCGTCGTACTCATGCTGCTTGGAATGGGAACCGTATTCCTGTTCCTGGTCATTTTGATTTTCGTTACGAAAGGAATGAGTTCAATCGTAAGGAAAATCGAAGCCAAGAGACCTGCACCTGCACCTGCAGCTGCACGTCCTGCAGCAATGCCGAAGACCGCTTCGGCCGCGATGGGTACTGACCCGGAAATCGCCGCAGCCATCGTTGCTGCCGTGGTCGAGTCCAAAAGATAAAAAATCAAAAGGAACAACAGAACAATGAAGAAAAAGAAAGTCGATTTTATGTGTACAGCTTTCCGCGACGGTTTCCAGTCCGTTTTCGGAGCCCGTGTCTTTACCAAGGATTTCATGCCGGCCGTTGCTGCTGCAAAAGAGGCAGGCATCACCCATTTTGAGGCCGGTGGCGGAGCCCGTTTCCAGTCTCTTTATTTTTATAGCAATGAAGATGCTTTCGACATGATGGATGAATTCCGAAGAGTGGCAGGTCCTGATGCAAATCTCCAGACCCTGTCCCGTGGTGTCAATGTCGTCGGATTGGATTCCCAGCCACGTGACATCATCAAGCTGCACGCACAGATGTTCAAGAAACATGGTATGACTACCATCCGTAACTTTGATGCTCTCAACGATGTCAACAACCTGATCGATAGCGGACAGGCAATTCACGATGCCGGACTCAAGCATGAAGTAACGGTTACCATGATGAGCCTTCCCCCAAATGTTACCGGTGCGCATGATCCTGATTTCTATGAAAATGTCCTTCGCCAGATTTTGGATGCCGGCATTCCTTTCGATTCCGTCTGTTTCAAGGACGCTTCGGGAACTACTACGCCGCATGTGGTTTATGAAACCATAAAGAGGGCGAGGAAACTGTTGGGCAATGATGTTCCTATCTGTATCCATAGCCATGAAACTGCAGGTGTATCAGTTGCACAGTATCTGATGGCTCTTGAAGCCGGTGTCAACCAGATTGACGTATCCATGTCACCTTGTTCCGGCGGCACCTGTTCTCCTGATATCATTACCATGTGGCATGCACTTCGTGGTACGGAATTTGAACTTGATGTTGACATTGACAAGATCAAGAAAGCAGAGGAAGTTTTCCAGGACTGCATGAAAGATTATTTCTTGCCTCCTGAAGCATCGAAAGTCAATCCGACTATTCCGTTCTTCCCGCTTCCCGGCGGTGCTCTTACAGCCAATACCCAGATGCTCCGTGACAATGGCTTGATGGATAAGTTCCCCCAGATTGTAAAAGCAATGGGTGAGACGGTTGCAAAGGGTGGTTTCGGTACTTCTGTTACTCCTGTTTCCCAGTTTTATTTCCAACAGGCATTCAACAATGTCATGTTCGGACCGTGGAAAAAGATTGCAGAAGGCTACGGCAAGATGGTCCTTGGCTATTTTGGCAAGACCCCTGTTGCTCCTGATCCGGAAGTTGTCAAGATTGCTGCCGAACAGCTCAAGCTGGAACCCACTACAAAGAAAGTTGTCGATATCAATGATGCAGATCCTACCAAGGGTCGTGATGTTGCGATCAAGATGTTGAAGGACAATAACGTTGAAGTTACTGATGAGAATATTTTCATTGCAGCTTCATGTAAGGAAAAGGGGATCCTCTATCTGACCGGAAAGTCAAAGGCTAACGGGGTAAGAAAGATTGACCGCAAGGCTGAAGAAGCAAGGAAGAAGGGTGAATTTACCGTTACCGTCAATGGCAAGGCCTATGGTGTCAAGCTCAGCAAGGCTGATGCTAAGGTGAACGGTGTCTCTTATCCTCTTACCGTCAAGACAGGTATTGATGAAGCTGCCATTGCTGCTTCTGCTGCTGTTGCAGCACCGGCTGCTGCCGCTTCTGCTGTACCTGCAGGACCTGGCACACCTGTTGTTGCTCCTATGCCTGGACTGGTACTTCGTTTCAATGTCAAGGAAGGCGATGTAGTTACCAAGAACCAGAGCCTTATGGTCATGGAAGCCATGAAAATGGAAAATGAAATCTTTGCACCATGTGATGGCACGGTGACTAAGATTTGTGTAAGTCAGGGGCAACAGCTTGTTGCTGATGATGAGCTGATGATCATCGGCTGAGGAGAAGAAAGTTTATGATTGGTAACGCATTGCACCAACTATGGTATACGACCGGCATCACAGGCTTCCTTGGCCTGGCCAGTTCGGAATTCAATATGGGCAACTTTGCAATGATTCTTGTCGGATTGTTGCTGGTTTACCTTGGGATCAAGAAAGGTTACGAACCTTTGCTCCTGATTCCTATTGGATTCGGTTGTATTCTCTGTAACATCCCGCTGGCTTATATTTCCGGGATTGATCCCGCCAACAATTCGGCTGGATTCATCAAGGTCTTGTTCGATGCTGGTATCAGCACAGGTCTTTTCCCTATTCTCATATTCATGGGTGTAGGAGCGATGACCGATTTTGGACCGCTCATTGCAAATCCGAAGACGTTGCTGTTAGGAGCTGCCGCCCAGTTCGGTATCTTCTGTGCTCTTCTCGGTGCACTGGCTCTGTCCTTTGTGCCTGGCATCCATTTCAACCTGCATGCCGCCGCTTCCATTGGTATCATCGGTGGTGCTGATGGTCCTACCGCCATTTATGTGACCAGCCGCTTGAAGCCTGACTTGTTAGGGCCGATTGCAGTTGCTGCTTATTCATACATGGCTTTGGTTCCTATCATCCAGCCACCTATCATGAGAGCTTTGACTACCCCTGAAGAAAGAAAGATCAAGATGCAGCAGCTTCGCCCGGTTTCAAAGACCGAGAAGATCCTTTTCCCGATTACTGTTATTTTAATCTGTGCCTTATTGCTTCCTACAGCTACGCCCTTGCTGGGTTCTCTTATGTTCGGTAACCTTGCCAAGGAATGCGGAGCAATAAACCGTCTCAGTGATACCATGCAGAATTCGTTGATGAATATTGTCACGATTTTCCTTGGCTTGTCTGTCGGTTCGAAGATGGAAGCCAGTCACTTCCTCAAGTTGAATACCCTGGGTATTTTGTTGCTTGGGTTGATTGCTTTCTCTATCGGTACTGGCGCTGGCGTACTTATTGCGAAGTTGATGAATAAGTTGACTCCAAAGCATCCTGTGAATCCTCTTATTGGTTCTGCAGGTGTTTCTGCAGTTCCTATGGCTGCCCGTGTGTCAAGCAAGGTAGGTCAGGAGGAAGATCCTCAGAATTTCCTTCTGATGCATGCCATGGGACCGAATGTAGCCGGAGTTCTTGGTTCTGCCGTAGCAGCTGGTGTCTTGCTTGCTGTGGTTCCTTTCATGGAAGCTCTGTAAGTTTGAAATCCTGCTGATAAAGCAAAAATATCAGGGAGCTGAAATTGATCAGCTCCCTGTTTTTTTTTTTGTCATTTTGAGTTATAATAATTTCTGTTTTTTTTTATTCTTTTCGTGCAAGTTCAGAAAATAAATTGTATGCCCAATTGGAATCAATGAGATAGTAGTCGTCACTTTCTGCATGGTTCTGTGTAAGTTTGAGCAGTTTTTCATAGAAGTGGTATTCCAGTTTGATCGCTTGGTTTTCATGGTTGGTGTCAGAAATGGCAAAAGTAAGTTCTTTACCAGGGTCTTGCATCAGGAAACGTAGGTTTTCTATTTGTGTGTTTCTGTAGGTGATATAGGCTTTGGAAAGCTCAATGGCCCTGTCATCCAAGCCTGCATCGAAGATGACGATTTTTTCTTTGAGATCGATGACTGAGGTGACAATCCTGTTGATGGAGGTCTTTGCTTCAAGACGAACCGAGCTGAGATCTAGTTTTTCTAAATCCGGGGCTACCAGGATTGTCAGATCTGCTTTTTCGTCAATATAGAGCAACTCGTGGTTGATCAGGAAGCTGTTTCCGCAATTCTTGCATGTCATCATAAAGAGAGAATCTGTCAGTATACCGAGTTTCAACTGGGGGTCGGTGGTAACGTTGACTAGGTTTCGTAAAGTTCGTTTTTGGCAGTGTCTGCACTTGGGGCAAGTTATTTCTGCTTCGAATATGGCTGTATGTTCTTCCATGGAATTACCATATCATGAATCATCGGTTTCCAAAAGATACTTGCCGGATACTGCTGTTCATTTTGAAAAAAGAAAGCAAGCAGTATGTCTGATAGACTTGAGATGAATCGTTGTTCAGGGGTATAGTTGATGACATGGAATGTGCCGTCATAGTTGTGTTGCTTATAATTTTACTATTGGTCTGGAGTTCGACGCTTGTCTTCTATAAGGATAGGCAGACAAAGCCCTTGGAGACTGACGAGAGCAAATGTTTTGCTCCCAGATGCCACAGTATCATCAAGGTCCATGAAGATACTCCCAGTGATGTTGCCGTTTTCATGATACATGGTTTTCCTTCTACGCCTCATGTCTATGCATATGCCAGTGAACGGCTGTTTGATGCGGGGTTCGATACTTTTGCATATCTTATGCCCGGTTTCGGTACTGATCCCAAGGATTTGAAGAAAACGACTTATACCCAATGGTTTGACTTTACCTGCAGGAAATATGAGCAGTTACGTCAGAAATATCATACGGTATTTGTGCTTGGAATCAGCATGGGTGGCTTCATGGCAATGCATCTTTCTGAGGTGTACCATGGGAGTGACAAGCGTCCTGATGCCATTGTGACAGTCGATGCTCCTATTGTCTATAACAGCTTAAAAGACCATATTGTGACAAGGCCTGTGATGTATCTTGTAAGGATACTTGCCATATTCAAATCTACTTTTGCCACTGGGTGCGTAAATGGTATCGACAGTGTTGATGGAAATGAAGATTGGACTGGGTACAAGGGTTTGTTCATTCACCAGGGATTGAGCTTGATTGTGGCTGAAAATAAGGTACGTAAAAAGCTTTCTTTGATTGATGTGCCGATGTTTTCCATGCATGAATGTCATGACAAGACAGTTCCTTTCGGCAACTTTATGATTATTTCAAGAGAAAATGGTTCTCCTGATTTTCGCGGTAGGGTAGTAAAGATGGGGTCGGTCAATCATAATCATCATGTCCTGTTGATGTACCGTTCTGTCAGGGTTGGGCTTATGGATGAAATATTGACATTTTTGGAGGAAAAGCTACATGACAAAGAAACGAAGTGATTATATCAGCTGGGATGAGTATTTTATGGGTGTTGCGATGCTTTCTGCGTTCAGGAGCAAAGATCCCAATACTCAGGTAGGTTGCTGTATAGTCAATCCGCAGAAGAAAATCGTCGGTGTCGGGTACAATGGTTTTCCGACTGGCTGTGATGATGATGAACTGCCGTGGGGTAGAGAAGGAGATTGGCTTGAGACCAAATATCCGTATGTCTGTCATGCAGAGCTCAATGCAATACTGAACAGTACTTGTAACCTGGATGGCTGTAGCCTCTATGTCAGTCTGTTCCCTTGCAATGAATGCGCAAAGGCAATCATCCAAAGCGGTATCAGGGAAGTAGTGTATCTCTGTGATAAGTATGAGCAAGCTGATAACACTGTTGCTTCCAAGAAGATGCTTACTGCAGCTGGTGTGGTATTGAGGAAATTACCACAGAATCATAAAAAGATGACGGTTGAGATTTAAAAAAAACTCCCCACTGGTTATGTGGGGAATTTTTACGACTAATCGTTACAAAAGGTATAACTTACCACCTGAAAAATAGTTAGCAAAAAGCCTCTATAATAGTGAAAAAACATATTGCTTGGTAAATTAAACCATGATTATCTTTTGTGATGTTTGTAAATATCAGAAAGGGCATACTTCTCAAATGTATGCAGCTTAGGAATCAAAGCTTCTGGATTTACAGAATTATAAAAAAATATACTTCTTAAATAAAGATACCCGTGGGCAATGATACAATGCTGGTTATAGGTATTAGAAAGAACATACTACTCAAATCCACATTCGTGGGGGTGTTTCTCTACCAAAACGTTAAAAAACATACTACTCAAACCTGTCGGACATGTCAAGCAAAAAAATAAAGGTTTATAGGTATTAGAAAGAACATACTACTCAAACATAAAAGAGAACCTGCAGAAACTTGAAGAGGGTTTATAGGTATTAGAAAGAACATACTACTCAAACAGAGCTACTGTCCTAGGTCTTGGCATCAAAGGTTTATAGGTATTAGAAAGAACATACTACTCAAACCTTCTCCAGACGCATTGCCGTCTTGCGGATGGTTTATAGGTATTAGAAAGAACATACTACTCAAACAGGGGCTGCAACAGAGTATTTTGAGCCGGTGGTTTATAGGTATTAGAAAGAACATACTACTCAAACTCGTGCGAGGTGGGAGACCATCTAGCAAAGGGTTTATAGGTATTAGAAAGAACATACTACTCAAACGATTAGCAGAACCATTGATACTTCCGCAGCGGTTTATAGGTATTAGAAAGAACATACTACTCAAACTTATTGCATCATTGCCTGCATTGGCACCTGGGTTTATAGGTATTAGAAAGAACATACTACTCAAACGGATGAGATTACCTCATTCCTGGCCGAGAAGGTTTATAGGTATTAGAAAGAACATACTACTCAAACAAGAATTAGAAAGTGACGGCACTTCCACTTGGTTTATAGGTATTAGAAAGAACATACTACTCAAACTAGCTTTCTCTTTGTCACGAGCGGCCTGAGGGTTTATAGGTATTAGAAAGAACATACTACTCAAACGGACAAGGCGAGCTCGCATCAGGGGAACGAGGTTTATAGGTATTAGAAAGAACATACTACTCAAACGCTACCTGGACTGGCTGGAGGGCAACGGCAGGTTTATAGGTATTAGAAAGAACATACTACTCAAACTTTCGATCGGGACCTGGGACACTTCCACATGGTTTATAGGTATTAGAAAGAACATACTACTCAAACCGATAATTGGGACCGATGTAGCGGTAGAACGGTTTATAGGTATTAGAAAGAACATACTACTCAAACGAATCTAAAAAAATTCGCACCTGCAGGGTTTATAGGTATTAGAAAGAACATACTACTCAAACAGCATACCATGGATAAGTGCCACAGCCTGTGGTTTATAGGTATTAGAAAGAACATACTACTCAAACAAAGGGACGGCGAATCATTTGGTGGGATAGGGTTTATAGGTATTAGAAAGAACATACTACTCAAACCGCACTCCTGACTGCCACCGCCACCGGCACGGTTTATAGGTATTAGAAAGAACATACTACTCAAACGTCAAGGCTTGGGTTGACAACCCATTCAGAGGTTTATAGGTATTAGAAAGAACATACTACTCAAACTTTTGCATTTGCAGGATTATCAATGAGACCGGTTTATAGGTATTAGAAAGAACATACTACTCAAACATCCTTTCACCTTCTGGAACAATCTTAATAGGTTTATAGGTATTAGAAAGAACATACTACTCAAACTTATGTACTGAGTAGGGCTTTTTGCCTGACGGTTTATAGGTATTAGAAAGAACATACTACTCAAACAGGTCATAGCTCCTTGTGTCGTCAACTACAGGTTTATAGGTATTAGAAAGAACATACTACTCAAACGGATACCTCAGCCCTATATGAGCCGCGAATGGTTTATAGGTATTAGAAAGAACATACTACTCAAACCCTGGGCATAGGCAATGCTCCCGATGTCGGGGTTTATAGGTATTAGAAAGAACATACTACTCAAACATCTACGCTACGCTGCACATCATTAGTCTGGGTTTATAGGTATTAGAAAGAACATACTACTCAAACAACTCTGTCCCCATCGTTTTTAACGATGTAGGTTTATAGGTATTAGAAAGAACATACTACTCAAACATAGGGTCGACACAGCAGGTTGCCGGATTCGGTTTATAGGTATTAGAAAGAACATACTACTCAAACAGGTCCAAGGTCACATTGTCGCAATGCTTGGGTTTATAGGTATTAGAAAGAACATACTACTCAAACTAATTGCGACTCCGGGTGAAACTGTTGATTGGTTTATAGGTATTAGAAAGAACATACTACTCAAACGCAGCGTGCCTGTGTATCTCGCATGTCCATGGTTTATAGGTATTAGAAAGAACATACTACTCAAACCCATCATGGATGTAGATTAAATCGTCGCCAGGTTTATAGGTATTAGAAAGAACATACTACTCAAACGCAACACCTTTATACGACACAGACGTGATAGGTTTATAGGTATTAGAAAGAACATACTACTCAAACCTTCTTGACCTCAATGGATTCCAGGTGCGTGGTTTATAGGTATTAGAAAGAACATACTACTCAAACGGAGGTGACTGGTCAAAGGATGGCATAAAGGGTTTATAGGTATTAGAAAGAACATACTACTCAAACACAGACATGGTCTTTGACACAATTTTGCTGGGTTTATAGGTATTAGAAAGAACATACTACTCAAACTCCCCATCGACATCCATATCATCATAATAGGGTTTATAGGTATTAGAAAGAACATACTACTCAAACTGAAGATAGAGCTTTTGGCAAATGGGGTAAGGTTTATAGGTATTAGAAAGAACATACTACTCAAACCCCCATGTTTCGCAATCCGTTTTGTCGGCCGGTTTATAGGTATTAGAAAGAACATACTACTCAAACGAAGCAGTTACCTCAAAGCCCAAGGATGGAGGTTTATAGGTATTAGAAAGAACATACTACTCAAACGCGTCGGGTGGATTGCCACCCTTCGGTGCTGGTTTATAGGTATTAGAAAGAACATACTACTCAAACAGGACATGAGGGACACATTCAAGTTGCGCTGGTTTATAGGTATTAGAAAGAACATACTACTCAAACGACACCATCAGGTCAGTACAACGCCAGGGGGGTTTATAGGTATTAGAAAGAACATACTACTCAAACTCCGAAGAGTGTCATAGGCTCTTGGGAACGGGTTTATAGGTATTAGAAAGAACATACTACTCAAACTGTATTATGACGTATTAAATGACAATTACTGGTTTATAGGTATTAGAAAGAACATACTACTCAAACACAATCCTCTTGTCGGCAACTGCTATCAGTGGTTTATAGGTATTAGAAAGAACATACTACTCAAACGAACCTCCTTGTAGCGGTTGTTCATAATGCGGTTTATAGGTATTAGAAAGAACATACTACTCAAACCGACTGTAATGCAGTGTACAAACCCTGTGAGGTTTATAGGTATTAGAAAGAACATACTACTCAAACTATGTGACGGATTTTGACGAGGAGAACGGCGGTTTATAGGTATTAGAAAGAACATACTACTCAAACTGAACATCTGTTAACTGTAATAGATGCGAGAGTGACAACAAACACATCTATCTGAAGCAAACAATTTAGTCCAGCTTGAGTGGTTTCCATAATTGAATCCTTTATTAATCATTTCCTACAATTGATATTATATCATAAACAGTAAAAAAATCCTACACTAAAACTGACAAAAATCTGTATCTATCACAACTTTCTGGAATAGTTCTTTATCAATAGAAATATCTTTGGCTTCTATAAACATTATAGCAATTGATTCCTTGATGCAACTTTCTATCAGTTTAGTAATTTCATTCATAGGTAAAAAATTCATAAGATTGACAAAACAGAATAAAGAATAGTGCATGTATTTATTATATGATAAAACTGAATCAAAAATATGTTCAACCAAGGAATTACCGAGAGTGTCGACATGAAATGACAAGGCTTTGATTATTGCGTTAATAGGAATTTCTTCTACAGGAGTAATAGCACCAGGAAAATCATATGCGAGGTCAATAGCATATGATTTAAGCATGCTTATTAACTTGTTTGTTGCTTCATAGTGGTATTCGTTTATGGCGTCTTCTTCCACTTGTTTATTGATTGCATTTAATATTATTTTATCATTCGGATCAAAGGCTAGGGGGTCAATGATTACTTTTAGATTTTTATCAAGTGGCATTATTTTTTCTTCTTCAGATAAAACAAATAAACCAGAATTTCCTTCACTTTGATTTTTTAGCTCAGTAAGAACTTGCGAAAACACAGAAGGTGCTTCTATGACGAGCAGAAGAGATTTTCTTTCTATATTAGAAAATTTAAAACATAATTCAGGATGTACTAAGTTCATAGGAAAACTACTTTATCAATAGTATTGATGATGTCAGATTTTGACTTTCCGACGATATATTCCATTTCGTTGTATTCTTTTTCGGAAAGAACCAATACTTGTACAATTCCTTCTTCAAGTTTATAATTTCTTAGCTTTTCTATTACTAATTTCGCTGAGGAAGGATTTAAGACAATTTTTGAATAGATTGATTCCTGCATCATAATAAAACCTTCCGTTATTAGCCATTTCCTAAACTTTCTATACGTCCTTTTTTGATTGCTAGTCAGTATCGGTAAATCAAACATAATTAAGATTCTCATTATTTTTTTCTCATTCATATTCAAAAAATTTGATTAGATTGATATTTTTGGATTGCAAAGCTTGGAATAAACTTGTGCAATAAATTTCAGTGGCATTGAGAAAATCATAATGCCTGTCATTTATTTTTAATTTACAATTGAATATACCCAGCAATTCATGCTTCAAAGTCGTTGTAAATTCATCGAAAGGCATCATATAAAAGACAATCTGATCGACTAATGGTCGAAAAGGTTCCATCAAATCACAACCAAGATTAAAAGTATTATGTACATTTGAATGGCAAATTCCTAATTCCGTCAAATATCCATTCTTTACGATTTCTCGATTGAACACTGACAATAAGATCCCATAACCGTAATTCAAAGCTGCATTAATGGGGGTATCTGTATGTCTGGAAAAATTATTTCCAAATAGAAGATGGAAATATTTTTTTGCAACTTGTGCTTCCATTTTTGATTTGTCTCCAAGTAACACGCTTTCTGCTTTTGCTTTAAAATATCCTAGGTCGTCAATATGAAGCCGGGCAACCATTTCTTGTTGTTTCTTTATCTTTTGTCTTACAATTTCTGTCCAGACCAAAGTCTTTGCATTAATAGTCCAATTGATTTGTACTAAGATTCGTTCATTTGTTGTTTGGGCACAATAAAATGGTTTTAATTCGGAGCAGGGATTGCGAGTACTATCACAGAAAATAGTATCAATACCTCGATTTGCTAACTCCTGTAACAAAACTACAGTAAGGCTGACTGCGGTACTTTCAATTATCAACACAGAAATTTCATCAAGAAAAACTTTTTGTATACCATCACTTGTCCGTATGACAAGGTAATTCATCCTATACTCAAGTTTTGACTGATGACTGATTACAATAGTTCTGAAGCTCATGGGACTTTTATCTCGGTTCGTTTTTCATATATCCCTGTAGCTGATTGATAGATAAACGTAATAGAATCTTGAAGGTTCCTATTAATTTTTGAACTTTCAATTGCTTTTAAGCCCCCTATTAAACTTAAATCAATAGTTCCTTGTCTACAAGAAAAGAGCAGTAGCAATTGTTCAAGGAGGTTTGCTTGAGTAACTATATTGGATGAAACGAATTCTGATAAATTTTTTTCTAAAAATAATTTATTTGAAACCGTAACTTTGTTTTTATATATAGCATTCGTACATTTAGATAACAATGTATGATAAAGTTCTATATTTCTTTCTGGTGAAAGGCGATACTGATATGCTTTCAATTCAAGAAGTTTCTTGTTTTCTGGTGTCATTTTATCTTTTTTTGTTTCAATTGGTTTTATGTATGTAAGATATTTTTCTAAGTAATAACTGTATTCATATGAATTGGAATCAAGGATTAGAGGTACCGCAGTTTTTAAAGCAATTTTGTTTCCAGAGGCGCCAGAAATTTCATAGATAAAACCCTTGTAGCGTATTTTTGTGTTGATTAAGATTTTCGGCAAGATGATTACAGGATCTTTAAGGCCTAACGTTTCAGTACAATATTGCTGCAAGGACATTTTACCACTGTCAATTTGTGAAACTAACCAAATAGGGACATCTGAGAATGTTTTTATTCTTTTCCCTTTTGCCGTATGTTCAACCAAGAAGAAATAAGCCTTCCCTGTTTTATTGTATCCACCATATTTTTCAATCTTACAGAGGCGTTTATCTGAGGATTTAATTGGTAATACATCATTATTTGTGCCATGCCTAACTATGGTTTGATCAGAAATAGCTCCTTTCTTTTGAAAACATTGTCTGGTAAAAAGTATATCATTACGCTCCATGAACTTTCGTATAGTACGTATGGTTCCTGTTTCTGGATAGGCTTGTAAATTGTTTTTTGCTTTGATTCTGGCATCTCTGTTTGTATCTCTTAGCCAAGCAACTTGATTATTCCGTTCAATATCGTAGAAAAATAATTTGCCAAGATTATAAGAATTCTCATGTAAGGAAACAGCATCGGTTTTGTTTCGTTTCGAAAAGATATATCTGGGATCGTTTGTAAACTTTGTGTAATATGTATTACCGACTACGATATTCAAATATGCATCCTTTGCATGATGCAAATCATTTACAATTCTACTTTTATGCAGTTCAAATGTATTTCTGAAATCAGTTACGTTTCTTGCTTTTGAATATACTATGACAGAATTCGGACACATTTTATTCAAAAGTCTTCCAATTTCCTTTGTACTCTGCCTGGTTTCAACGATTTGACGAGCAATAAAATTTTCGAACTCATCATCAGAAAATTGGGTTGTCCTCGTTAACCTTGTATACTTTTCCTTGGAAATCAACTTGTTGTCAAGCAATAATTTCCAAAAAACTTGGCAATGTTGTTGAATCGTAGAATCAAGTGGGTAACTGTCTGATTTTTTCCCATTTTCGTTGCTAAGCACGAGTACGCGATTATCCAAACTGTCATCCTTGACTTTACTTTGTGGATAAATATGATCAATATCGAAACGTTTGCTGCCTGATAACAATTGTTGCAGATCAATTTTTTCATTTGTATACATGCATCTACCCAATTGTGTATAGTAAAGATACAATTTTGTTTTTCGCAGGTTATCATCAGATTGTGATTCAATGGATGTAAGAAGTTCTGTTGCATCTGGGTTATCAGTCAGATTCTTTAATTTGGTTCGAATATCTTCCTTTCTGGAAACAGTCCTTTTCCCTTTCTTTTCATCTTCTCTAGCCATCTCAATGAAAATTTTTTCGGGATCAACACCCATGGTTTGCCGAATTTCCTTGGAAACCAGCAACGTTTGCCAAATTGCACGTTTCACAGAAGGGGAAACAAGCAATGGCTCAACAAGGGATTCATAAGACCATGTGTAGTCTTGTTCTGTTTTTCTTCGTTCTTCTTCGACCGATTTAGTAATGGTATATTTATTGCTGAGCAATTTCATCAAATTGGCAGATGTTTCATGCATTAGCGTGAGAATTGATTTGCATTCACCGGTTGCCTTGTCAACATCATACATTTCTGTTAAAAACTTTTTTGATAAATTTCCCCAGCCGGAATAACTTTTGCATTTATTTAGGATATCTTTTTGTTGTGTGGTTGTAAGTTTGTCCTTATATTTTTCAGAAAGTTTTTTCCCTAATAGGTCCTGTCCTTCACTAAAAATTGTTGCCCATTCAATAATTTCTTCAACTTCATCCTTAGATAAGATATTGCTTTCCAAATAAGGGGAGAAATCGATGTAGCCTCTGAGGACTGTCTTGATGTTTTGATCTATCCCTGTAATTTCTAATTCTTCATCTTTTCTATAATAGCCTCGGATAATCAAAAATTTCCTTATCCCTTTTTGTGTAACAGTCTTTTGCTTTTTAAACAGATTAAAAAGCTGTTCCTTGGCTTCAATTGTCAAAGCAATTCCATTGATACGAAGATTATTCAGTTCATTCAACAAAGAAAATTCACTGTAAGCCAATGAATTTTTCGGTAAAACATTTTCAGCGGGAAGATAAGTACACTTTCGTGTCATCTTTCGGATAAAAGCATTACCACATGCAGGTAAATCAACTTGTTCCTTAAATTTCCATGGTCTGATAGGGCTTTTGCCATCATCTTTCCTGACCATCCAACTGAATTTTTGATATTCTTTGCCGGAGCCATCATTTTCAACCAAAGGTCCGACATAGTAAGGTATTCTGAAATTCATCAGCGCAATAATTTTTTTATTGACTGAATAACCTTCATCATCTGTGGAATTCAAAAAAGGCAGGTAAGTTGCTGCATTAAGAAGGATTTCCTGCAATTCAGCTTGATTCAATTGGTAAGGAATTGTCCTGTTGGATATATCTTTAGCTTTTGGTAGCATGAGGTTGTTTTCAAGTCTATTTTTTACAGTATTGAGCAAAACATCGGAATTGTCGGAAACATAATCTTTGGGGAAAAAGATACCTTTGAAATATTTGTTTACTGCTTCCATGGAACATTTTGATTTTGTAGGTTTCTTTTTCTCGAATTTAGGTTTTATATGTTTTCCGTTTTTTTCTATAACAAGGCCATGTCCAATGTAATCGAGGTAATTGTTTTCTATATTCGTTGCATTGAAAGCCTCTTCATATTTGTCTGGATGATATTTTCTCATCAGCTGTTTCAAATCGGCAAGATCTTTCCTGTGCTGTTCATAGGCATCAACTTTTGCATATGACAGATACTTTTGCCCATGAAGCATCTCATCAAGCAGAGACCAATTATAAATTCGTTTTAGGGTAAGAATTACTTGAAAAAAATCTTCTCCTACTTGGCTACAGAGTTTATCTTCAATTGTTTCATAAGTACTGCTTTTGAATTCAAAGTCTTTGATTTCCTTCTCTTCTATGTCATAATCAGGAAATAGCTTATCCAATTTTGTTTTGTGTCCAAGCAAAGCTTTTGCAATTTCAGTACAAACTTGTTTTTGGAGCTTATTGTCAGAATCTGAAATTTCAAACAAAGAGATGAGCGTTTTTTGTTTGTCGTACATTGAGTGATTCACAAGGGTGTTTTTTATTTCATCAATACCCTGCGGGTATTGTAAGTTTATTTCCAGTACATCATTGAATAGTCTTTGCAATTCAAGAAATTGAGGTATAACATTTTTTGTACTTTCCAAGGACTGGTTTTCAAAGATAAAATGTCCCCGATGTTTCAGGATATGGTGAAGTGCAAGATACACTAACCTGATGTCATGTGGATTTTTATTATCAATCAAATCTTTCCTGAGATGGTAAATCGTAGGATAAGTTTTATGGAATTGTATATCGGAGTATTTTTTATCATTGAATAGGGTATTCTTGTCCTTACTATTTTTATCATCAAGACAATATTTGCTTTCTGCCAGGCGAGCGAAGAAATTTGCGTCAGTCTTTTTGATTTCTTCTTCAAACAATTCATCCAGCAAATCGAGTCTGGTATGTTTTCTGAGTGTCCTTCTTCTTGCTGCACGATAAGCTCTTCTATCTTCTGCGGAATTTGCACTTTCAAAAAGACGGATACCCCATAGTGCTTTTCCTTTTTTTCTTTCAATAGTATAAGCTTCATCCGTAACAGCCCAGCCAACACTTCCAGTTCCACAATCAAGACCTAAATAGTATTTTTCTGACATAAAAACTCCTCAATATGATTTTGATTCTAACATATTTGTCTTGAAATACAAACAAAATACTTGACAATTTCTAATAGGTATTCTAGGGTTACAGATAGAAAGAACATACGTTCAAATAAAAATTAATTCAAATCGCCCTAGGGCTCGCATTGTGCGAATAAGGTTTGCTGAAAAGCAGACCTATTTTTTAGTAAATATCTTTTTCATTTTCTCCTTGTTAAGGATAGTATCGCATGTGTGGTGGGACGCATATTGTCCCACTAAGAGAAATTTTATTATTTTTTTATGCTATTCCCTTTAAAAAAGAAAATACCCGTCAAACCTGACGGGTATTACAAGGAAAATCCAGATATTATCTATATGTTTTTACTGTTTTTGGAAAGCCTCTGAAAGTTCCTGGATATTTGCCTGTTCCATCTTGAGCAAGGCATCAGGGCCAAGATTTTCAGGGAAATTTCTCCATACGATAAGCTTGCTGTTCAGACTGACTTCGCAGAGAGGATTTGCAAGAGGATTATGGATATTGTCGATGATGAGATCGAACTTGCCATCCTTTGCTTCCTTGATCTGAGCAGGAGTAACCGGTCCTGGTCCGAAGGTTCCTTTGACATCTAGGCCGATGTCCTTTGCAAAATCCACCTGATGGGAATTGACATAGCAGGACAACTTATCCAATCCTTGGTCTTTTACCATTTTTCGTGCTGCAATAATCATCTGTTCATAAGCTGCAACACGCTTTTCGCTGATTACCTCGGTTCCTGCCTTCTTTGCAATGATTGCGGCAGAAGACTTTACAGTTGCAAGGTCATTTGTAGTCGTTATCTTGACCATCTTGTCCTGTGGCAAGGTACTGTCTCCCAAGGTCTTCATCATGACTTCATATCCTGCATAGATGAACAGGCTGCAAGTCGACAATGCCTTGATATCAGACGGTGTCAGTTCATACTCAGGTGGGTGAACCAAGTTTGCCGGTGCAAGGTTCCTGACATTGTCCAATCCGCCTAACTCAGCAAAGGCTACAGTCCATGTGTTGCTGGCAAGATACGTCTTTTGTCCAGCTGAAGCCTGCTGTTCAATCTGTGCTTGGGCTGTTACAGGCAGGCAGACAAGCAGCACAGCCAATAGCCCGGAAAAGAATTTTTTCTTCATATCTCAATACTCCTTAATTTCTTGCTTCCTTTTGAGAAGCTTGTAAGTGCATAAAAAACAGCCGCCAAGAGGGCAATGGTTGCACTCAGCGGGAAATCCCAGAACAGCGACAGGAAGTATCCTCCTATAGATAGGATGAGCCCTGTAATGGCCGAGAACATGAATAGTTGTCTGGAGCCTGAAGAGACCCTTGCTGCAATAAGTACGGGAAGAATCAAAAGGGCGTCTATAAGCAGGGCCCCGATCAATCTCATAGCCATGGCAACGACCAATGCAACCACGACCACCATCGTGTAGTAATGGAATTTGACCTTGACGCCGAGACTATTGGCAATATCCTTATCAAAGAAGATTGCGGTGATTTTCCCAAAGTTTACTTTCAGATACACCAGCTCGAACAGACACAGTGCAGCGAGCAGGATCAGGTCAATGTCTCTCAAGGCATACGGGCTGCCCCACAGCAGCTGCATTGAATCCTTGGAAGGAACGTCAAATACATGCATGATCAAGGAAGCAAGTCCCATGGTAAAGACCATTGAAGCAGCGCTGGACATGGACTTGTTGCCCTTGAGGGCAAGTACCATCCATACAACGAGCAGATTGGTCAGGAAAGAAACCGGAGCTTCCGGAATACCGAAAGCAAGGGAAATCGCTCCTCCCAGTATGACTCCATGCATCAGGGCATAGCGAAGCGGAACCAGATCAAGTCTGAGGACCATGACACCGCAAAGTGGGAAACATACACCTCCCATCAACAGTGCTGCAAGTGCCCGCATCATAGGCGGCAACAGAAGCAGTTCAAGCATCTGGAGCCTCCAGACGGAAAGTCCGCCATCCCAGTTCTTCCTGGAACTGCCGGTCATGGCTGACACATAGGATGGTGGGCATCGTATCAAGCGTCAAGGCCTGCAGCAAGCTGACCAGTTCACTGCGCCCGCTTTCATCCAAGTAAGATGTCGGTTCGTCCAGCAACAGCAATCTTGCTCCTTGGCAGAGACAACGGGCTATGGAAACCTTCTGTTGTTCTCCGCCGGAAAGGCTGAAATAGTTTCTTTTTGTTAAGGCCGCTACGCCACAACGTCTCAGGGATGTATCGATGAGAAATTTTTTCTCTTCTTGGGATAGGGTCGGGTCAACACCCATCTCAACGACTTCCCTGACGGACATGGGAAAACTTTCTGCAGTAGTACCCTGCTTGATGTAACCGATCATCCTGCTTGGCAAATTCTTCATCAGCTTGCCGTCGATCAGGAGACTTCCGCTGTCCGGCTGAAGCTGTCCGAGCAGTATCTTGAGCAATGTAGTTTTTCCTGCGCCGTTTTCACCTATGATAAGCAGGGGTTCTCCTGCCCCGATTTCAAGATTCAAGTCTCGCAATACCTTTTTAGGGCCGAAGCTGAGGCAGAGGTGTTCTGCTTTGACAATGACGCCGTCAACCAGTTTGGCCTTTCGCCTCAACAGCCGATAGATTTCATCGAGGTCATCAATATCCTGGAGCAGTGTTTCGGTCATGCAGGCAAGTCTCTCGACTTGCCGATCATAGCTGTAGGCAATACCATGGTTTTCAAGAAAACTTTCAGCAGGCTTGCTGATCAGGTTGAATTTGACTTTTTTGATACCCATGCGGACCATCAGGGCAGCAGCAGCCTTGCCTCCTGCCGTGTCATGGGCAGAAAGCGTACCTGCCGGTTGCTGCTTGGAGAGGAAACGTTCCAATTCAAAAAGTGGATGTAGCCATTTCCCAGATGAGGAAAAGATCAATTTGTCATCTTCACATACACAAAGGGTTTTTCCCTCTGGCAAGTTTTGGAGGTATAAGTCCATAGTTGATTCCTAAAAAAACAGAAAGACCCCTTTGAGGGCCTTCCTGGCAAAAAACAAGATATAATAATGCTGTCTGAGCGGCTCCTTCCTGGAGCCATTGCAAGTCTATAGATAATGTCCTGCAGGGTCAAGGGACGCCAATTGTTCCTTGAGCAATGCCATCGCATCCCTGATCAGCATATCCAATCCGATTTTTTCTGTACCGGCAATCAGGACATTGCATTTTGTCAATGGAATGATGATTTTCTGTGCGTTGCTTTGTCCGATTGCTGTAGCCATTTTGGGCGTAATTTCACCATGTAGGGCATCTGCTATGAGAATTCCCATAGGACCGATGATAATGTCACTGTTTCTGCAGGCTACGATTACCGGATTTTCGCCAGTAGCAATGGCATCTGCGCCTGCTTTGAGCATGTTGCTGGTTGCTATACCGTTGGTCCCTATCGCAAGTACTGTCAATTTGGAATACCTTTGTTTTATTTCTTTGACCAAGCTGTTGCCCAGACTTCCTCCTTGGCCGTCAATTACCGTTATTTTCATGTATGCTCCTCAAAACTATTCTTGATGAAACGGCATGGCCTGTCAACTGCTGTTTATTTTCACTATATTGGTAATATAAAACTATCTCTTTGCCCCATCAGCTATAGTTTGTACTGCCTTGACAGAATAGCCATTACCTTCGATAATAGGGAGTAGCGGGTATCACAGAACGGGCTGATTAAGCGACGCTAAGCGACACGCAGATTTCATGCATGCTTCCATGCTTTTTCAGGAGGAACGCTGTGGCATATACTTTCAGCGTCAATGGAAGTGAGATATTCACAAATCAAGATAAGAGTTTGCTGAGGTTCCTGAGGGAAAATCTGAATCTCTACGGAGCTAAGGATGGCTGTAGTGAAGGTGCCTGCGGGACCTGTACGGTCATTGTCGATGGAAAGGCCAGGAAAGCCTGTACCATCAGGACTTCCCGATTGGAAGGCCGGCATGTGACGACTATTGAAGGGCTTTCCGAGCGAGAACAGGAGGTCTACAGCTATTGCTTTGCTGTCGATGGGGCCGTACAATGTGGATTTTGTATCCCTGGTATGGTCATGGCGGCAAAAGCTCTGTTGGATGAGAATGACAATCCTACCCTTCAGCAGGTAAAGGATGCTATACGCGGCAATATCTGCCGTTGTACCGGTTATGTAAAGATTGAAAAGGCAATTCTTGACTGTGCAAGATTCTTCAGGGAAAACCTACCTATTCCTGAAAACAACGAATTGCCTCGGCTTGACATGCGGTACACCAGGCCCGATGCTGTGGCAAAAGCCTTGGGAAAAGGTATCTATACTGATGATATCAATCTGGAAGGGATGCTTCACTGTCGGGTTCTTAGAGCTGCCTATCCCAGGGCCAGGGTTGTCAGGCTCGATATCAGCAAGGCTATGGCCCATCCTGACTGTGTCTATGTGGCAACTGCGGATGATGTACCGGAAAATATACTTGGACATCTGGTATTGGACTGGGATGTCATGATTCATGTAGGAGATATTACCCGTTATATCGGAGATGCCATTGCAATCGTAGCTTCAACAAATATTGATTCTCTCGATCAGATCCTTGGACTTATTGAAGTTGAATACGAAGTGCTTGAACCTATGACCACCGTGGAAGAAGCCTTGAAAGAAGGAAGCCCGAAGATCCATAAGGGTGGCAATATCCTTGATGTGGAACATATCATCAGGGGCAATGCTGACAAAGCTATAGCGGAAAGTGCGCATGTGGTTACCAGAACTTACCATACGCCGTATACGGAACATGCTTTCATGGAAGTCGAATGTGCCGTTGCGAAACCTGAAGGTAATGATGGTGTGCTTGTCTATACGTCCAGCCAGTCCATCTATGACGAACAGCGGGAGATCTCCCGGATGCTCAAGATTCCCAAGGAAAAAGTCCATTGTCACAGCATGCTTGTAGGCGGTGGCTTCGGCGGCAAGGAGGACATGAGTGTCCAGCATCATGCCGCACTGATGGCTTGGTTGACCAAGAAGCCCTGCAAGTTACATCTTACCCGGCAGGAAAGCCTGATGGTCCATCCCAAACGCCATCCTATGGACATAACCATTACTACTGCCTGTGATGAAAAGGGATATATCACAGGTATGAAAGCAGTGATCCTTTCAAATACAGGAGCCTATGCCTCATTGGGCGGTCCTGTCTTGCAGAGGGCCTGTACCCATGCATCCGGACCGTACAACTACCAGAACATAGACATCTTGGGCAAGGCAATCTATACGAACAATGTTCCTGCAGGAGCCTTCAGGGGATTCGGAGTGACCCAAAGTTGCTTTGCTGTAGAAAGCAACCTTAACCTGCTTGCAGAGGAAGTCGGCATGGATCCCTTCGATTTCAAGTATATGAATGCCCTCAGGCCTGGCGATGTCATGCCCAATGGTCAGGTTGCAGGGCCTGACTGCGGTATCAGGGAATGTATGGATGCCGTACGGGATGCCTATAAGGCAAGTCCGTATACAGGGCTTGCGATTTCATTCAAGAATACAGGCCTTGGTGTCGGAGTTCCTGATTCCGGACGTTGTATTTTGAGCATCGAGCATGGTGTGGTCCATGTCCGTACCAGTGCGGCCTGCATGGGACAAGGTATAGCTACCATGTGTACCCAGATGCTCGGACAGTCATGTGGCCTGACATCAGAGCAGATTTTTGTCGAACCACCGGATACTACCAGGACACCCGATTCCGGCTGCAGTACTGCCAGCAGGCAGACAGCCTTTACCGGCGAAGCAGTGAAAAGGGCTGCGGCAAAGCTCAATGCGGAGTTGACGCAAGGGAAAAAACTTTCTGACTTGGAAGGGAAGGAATTCTCCGGTGAATTTACTTTTCTTTCTGATCCCATAACTTCGACGAAGGATCATCCTGTCAGCCACCTCGCATACAGCTATGCAAGTGAAGTGGTTGAACTTGATGCAGATGGCAAGTTGCAGAAGGTTACCTATGCCTGTGATATCGGGACAGTGGTCAACATTACTGCCGCTGAAGGGCAGGTAGAAGGTGGCGTAGCCATGGGACTTGGCTATGGGCTGACTGAGGATTTTCCCACCGAAGGTGGTTATCTGAAAGTGAAGTACGGTACTCTTGGGCTGTTGCGTTCAACGCAGATGCCTGAACAGATAGATGTCAAGTTTGTCCATGGTCCTGGAAAGAGTCCCTATGCTTATGGAGCTAAGGGAATAGGAGAATTGAGTGCCATACCGGGAGCTCCGGCTTGTCAGCATGCATACTATAGGAAGGATCATGTCTTCAGGACAGAATTGCCTTTGAAAGATACATTCTATAAAAAAAACAAGAAGAAATGACAACTGTACCTGTGTGATTATTCTGAGGTGTATAGCCGTGCATAGGATTTTTCGGTAGGATGAGCCTATGGACACTTTGGAATATCTACAGCAGCTTCTTACCATTCCATCGCCGTCAGGACAAGAGGATGAGATTTCCCTCTTTCTTGGTAAGCAGCTGGAAGAGTTTGGTTTTGCGGTCAAAAAGGATGCCTTCGGCAACCTTATTGCCCGCAACTGTTCCCCCGATGTCGGAGCTATATTGCTTTCTGTGCATATGGATACCGTCAGTTCTGCTGTCAATGTACTTCCGGTCATAAAGGACGGATATCTGGTCAATGATGGAAACGGGCCGTTAGGCATTGATGACAAACTGGGTGTTGCAGCCATATTGTCCTTGTTGGAACGTAAGACAGACAGCTTTCCCTTTGTAATCTGCATTACAAGAGGTGAGGAGCAAGGCTTGTCCGGTGCCCGTCATCTTGACTATTCCCTTCTTGGAAAAGTCAGGTTCGGCTATGTTTTCGATGCTAATGGAAAGATCGGTACTGTCGTTATACAAGCTCCGGGGAAAATACAGTCAAAAGCTATTTTCCATGGGCAAAGTGCCCATGCAGGATTTGAACCTGAAAAAGGTATCAGTGCCATCCAACTTGCCTGCAAGGCAGTCAATGAAATGAAGTTGCTGAGAGTTGATGATGAAACGACTGCCAACATCGGCTCGTTTCAGGCATCCGGCGCAACAAACATTGTCTGTGACCGGGCTGAACTGACTTTTGAAGTGAGAAGCAGGAACCTTGAAAAGCTTCGGCAGGTCCAACAGAAACTGGAAGATGTCTGTCTGTCGGCAGCACAATCAGGCGGAGGTACGGTTTCAATTGAAAGGGAAACGTCATATCTGCCTTATGAAAAACCATCAAACTGTGCAAGCTTAGTGTACCTTTCAGGTAGATACACCGGGTCCGTATGGCCTACGGCCACCGGAGGCGGTAGTGATGCCAACTGTTTCAACGCACATGGATATGATGCCTTGGTATGTGCCATCGGCTATGAATATCCCCATACATCGAAGGAACGCGTACTGCTTAGGCAGATTGCTGAACTTGATAAGTTGTTTACTGATTTGTTTATGGATCAAAGGATTGAAGAATGAAAGAGATCAAAACTGTAGCAATGGTCGGATGCGGGGCTGTCGGAGCTCTGTATGGAATCAGATTATGGAAGCATCTTGGTGCCGATTTCCAGATAGTGGCATCCGGCAGCCGCAAGGAAAGGTATGAAAGGGATGGCTTTGTCATCAATAATGAGCTTGTACATTTTCCCATCGTTTCTCCTGAAGCATTGCAACCTGTTGATTTCTTTATCTTTGCAACAAAGAACCTGCAGTTGGAGACGGCCATAGAAGAGTCTCGGAAAGCTATCGGGCCTTCAACCATCGTTCTTTCTTTGCTCAATGGCATTGACAGTGAATATCGGCTTGCCGAAGAATTCGGCAAGGAGAATGTACTTTTTGGTTTCTGTGTCGGCATGTCCAGTGTGCATGTGGGGAACCATATTGATTTTTCTTCTGAGGGTAGCATTGTCTTCGGGGATGGGGATAACCGGTCTACTTTGCAGGTCAAGTCTGTCGCAACATTGCTTGAAGCCAGTGGCATCAGCCATGTAGTTCCTCAGAACATCAGGCATGACCAATGGAAAAAGTTCATGATGAATACTGCCTACAATACCCTTTCTTCCATTTGCAGGGCAGGATACGGTGTGTTCGCAGGAGATGCCTTGAAGAAACTTGTCTGGCAGGTCAACGATGAAGTGCAGAAGGTCGCTGCGGCCGAGGGTGTCATACTGACAGAAGATGACAAGGCCTCAAACCAGAAGATCATCCTTTCCATCGATCCTATGGGAAAGACTTCCATGTACCAGGATATGGAGGCTGGGAGGCCGACGGAAAACAATTGGTTCTGTGGTACTGTCGTCAGACTAGGGGAAAAGCATGGCCTTGCTACTCCGGTCTGTGCGACGCTCAATCTGATGGCACAGGCATGTGAGGATGCAAACCAAGCCAGGAGAGAGCAACAGTAAAATCTACCGTTGCCTTGACTTCAGTTCTTCTTCAGCCCGTTGCTTTGCTACCATCATGAGCGGCAGAAGTTTCGGGGCTGTGGAAAGGACAGCAGACATTTCTGTTTCACTTGTTGGCACAGCTTTGCATAGCTGGACCAATTTCCGTTTGTCCAATATTTTTGCAGGTGGGACATTCCATTGCCTGGCAAGTGTATCACGTGCAATAAAAAAGTATTTCAGATATACCTTTTCTTCTGGCTGCAGTTTCTTCCAGTTGCATATCTTCATCCAACCGGGCTTCGGTTTGTTTTTTTCCTTGCCGGCCATTTTCATCTGGGCAAGGATTTCCTTGGTTTTCCCTTCTGCCTGGCATTCATTTTCAAGACTCGATTTGAGATCATGAAGATAGGCTACGTCAAGCAAAGCATACTGAATCTGTTCATTGCCAAGAGGGCGTTTGAGCCAGTTGGTCATCTGGTTCTTTTTCTTTGAACCTGAGGTCTGTATCGTAATACCAAGATTCCTTTCTACCAAGGAAGTATAATTGCCTTGGAAACCGAGTGCCAATGCGGGAATCCTGACATCCCAGACATTTCTGATCTGCAAGCCGAATTCTTTCCTGACCAAGGAAGCGTCACTGGCACAGTCGAACATGATCTTTTCCAACTCGCCGTCTTCAAAAAGTAAGGCAAGCCCTGCCTTGGAAACTTTCAGGGGATCGATCAGATAGAAACTACGGGTATCATAGAGCTGGACCAGGCAAAGATGTTCTCCGTAGACATGGAGATTGAATTCTCCTTCAAAATCCATAGCAATGCTGGTCAGCCCATCGTTTTTCCAACCGGTAATAAGCTGTTGGATTTCATTATCCGTTTCAATGATTGTATAAGACAACATGTTGATATCATAACGTTTGGGCGGCAGATAGAAAAGGGTCGGATCCATAATGGACCCGACCTTGGTTTAGTTAGGACATATTTTACTTTTCAGTAGAGACATCCCTGTTCTCAGACATAGCTTGCATTTGGGTCTGTCGCTGGAAGTATCAAGTTGAGGAGGATCCCTACCAACGTAGCAAGGGCAACACCACCTAGGGAGAAGGTAAGGCCTCCGCCCATAGGGAATGAAATCAGGCCACCTCCGATACCGATGACAAGGATCACGGAACTGATTGTCAGATTACGCTTGTCTTGGTAATCCACACCGCTTTCCTACAAGTGTCCTCAGTCCACTGGAGGCAATGATGCCGAACAGCAGCATTGAAATACCACCGAGGACCGGATTAGGTATCGTCCTGATCAAGGCACCGAATTTGGTGAAGAAAGAAAGGACCGTAGCCAGGACTGCAGCACCTCCGATTACCCAGACACTGTATACCCTTGTGATGGCAAGTACACCGATATTTTCTCCGTAGGTCGTATTTGGAGGACCGCCCCACAAGGCAGCCCATGCTGTTGCAAGCCCGTCGCCCAGCAAGGTCCTGTGCAGGCCCGGATCTTCATAGAAATCCTGTCCGACGACTTTGCTCAATACCAGGATATCTCCCAGATGTTCGCAGATAGTCGCGAAGGAAACGATTATGAATGTCAGGATAGCCACGATATTGAATTTGGGGAAGGCAAAGGTAGGCAGTCCGAATACCGGTGCATCTTTGACGACTTGGAAATCAATGATGTGATAGGCTGGGAAAAAGAGTCCCATGATCAGGGTAAAGAAATAACCGCTGAACAGACCGATGAGAATCGGGATCAAGGCCCAGAATTTCTTGAAGAAGATATTTGCTGTGATAGTGACGGCAAGGGTAAAGAGTGCGATGGAGAAGTACACGAGGCTATAGCTGCCTGAAGCATCATTCATTGCCATTGACATGGCTGTAGGGGCTAAGCTCAGTCCGATGACGATGATGACAGAACCGATGACAACAGGAGGAAGAGCCTTGTTGAGCCATTCATGGCCTGCTACTTTGATTATTCCTGCGACGATGGCATAGAACAGTCCTGCAAACATTGCACCACCCATTGCATATGGCATGCCATATGCAGCACTGACTGCTATGATTGCTGGTATGAATGCAAATGAACTTCCTAGGAAAGCGGGTACTTTGGCTTGGGTAAGCAGTATGTAGAGCAATGTACCTGTCCCAGCGCTGAATAAGGCGGCACTTGGACTCAATCCTGTGAGAATCGGTACAAGAATCGTAGCCCCGAACATTGCAAAGACATGTTGGATACTGAGGAAAATCCATTGCTTTGTCGGTGGCTTGTCTTTTGGTCCGTAAATTGCCTGTGAACTCTTTTTGTTTTCTGGCATGTATGCTCCCTGTTGTCTGCTGCCGACAGGAAGTCTGAAGCCTGCCGACTTCAAACAGTTGTTTAGTTGACTGATCGAAAGTCTCTTAAACGTAACAGAATTACATCCCTATGAAAAGAGTCTTGCATGGTAATATATAGACAAAGTTCTTTTTCCATCCAACACGATGCAACAGTTTCCTATTTCCCCTTGATGATGGGGTATAGAGCTCCGACAATTACCAACAAGGGGAACAGCAGCAGTACTATGATGCCAATTACAAACATACCGGACTTGTGTGCAAGAAATGAATCCAATGGTTTTTGTGCCAAATATTCTTCTGTTGTTTTCATATGTATCGCTCCTCTGCTTTCCTATGATACGGCAGAGAGTGGGACATATATTGTCCCTATCGTAGAAAACTTCACTATATTTGTAATTCAAAGTCGATGGATGCGTTTGTTACCATCATTCCTCAGGATGATTGAATGTCCGTTGAAGTTCAGGAAAAAACAGTTTCAGCTGATAGCCGTCTACGGTAGCATGATGGACTGTGACAGAAAGCGGCATCAACAGCCTGTCACCGTTTTCCTGTAAAGCCGCCTGCTTCGAATGAAGGTACATAGTAATCCTTGATCCCGTGGTTATGAAGCGAAAAACTATTGAACGTAAACCATGGAATGCAGGAAATGATGTATGTATTTGCAGGAGGAAGTTCTTTTGCTTTTCCTGGCATAGTGTAATTTTTCCTTCAGCATGGGCATGGAGAGTACTTTACTGTTATGATGGCGACATTATTGTCGTTTATTTGGATAATAAGAGCCCTATATGTCGTTTTTTTGTCAACTGGTTCCTCTGTCATTGAAAAAAACAGAATTTTATGCTGACTGACCTTATTGTGAAGCAATTTTTTCCATTGCCTGTATTTCTTCTTTCCATAGGCGAACCAACTCTGCAGGTTCCAACGGTTCAGCTAATTTCCCGAAAGAAAGTATTTTATGAAGTACTTCGTTGAGTGAAGAAACAGGAAGTGAAAGCAAAAGCTCATCCTTGTTTTTTATGATGCTTTGCTCCTTGTGCCAGACTTGGGTACTTATTTCATTTATTGCCAGACCTGTGAACCTTATGGTGACCATGACCGGTTTTTTTTCCATATAGACACCGAATCCAGAACTCATATACTCCTGCAGGAATTCTTCTGTAACGGTATGTGCATTCTGTTCATCCAATACTGACAGATGATGGATGCGCGCAAGATGAAAATTCCTCAATGCCTGTTTTTGGGTATCATATGCAATCAGATACCATGTGGAACTTACGGAAACAAGTTTTATCGGTTCTACATGACGACGCGTTATGTCGCCGGTGATGCTTTGATATTCCATTGCTATCCGTTTGTTTTTCTCCATTGCTTCAATGACTTTTGAAAAGATAGTCTGATCAGGCAAATCGATGATCGGACTCAGGAATACGATTTTGTCAGATATCAGCAGGCTGTCTTTTCCCATACCATTTTCAAAACTTTGCTGCAGAAGGTCGGTTGCCAAAGGCATAAGTCCTGTATGCTTGCTGAAATTCCTGACGACAGCATTGAGAAGGAGCATCTTTTCATTGGTATGGGAATAGGATAGACGAAATCCCGGACGGTAGCAGTAAGCTTTCCGTGTTGCGGAAAACTCAATTTCTGCATCAAGTCGTTCCCGCATGTACTCAATATCTCTTTTTGCCTGGCGCGTACTGATTTCAAATTTCTTGGCTATATCTGAAGAAGTAACGTCATTTCCGATTCCAGTCTTTCATTGATCCAAATGATTCTTTCCGTCTGACTCATAGATACACATTACCATGTTCCTCAGTTTTTAAAAAGTATGGTAACTTATAAAAATAGATCAGTTTGTAAATATATTGTTGACTAATAACAAGGCCAATGTTATGCTCATGAACATGAAAAAGACAATACTCCTATGTGCTTGTTCTCTTTTCTTGCTTTCTGGTCTTTTTGCTGCATCTTCTTCCAATGAGCAGGTTGGACCAGGATTGCTTGGCTATGAAACTGAATGGACCGGAGAAAAACTTGGGTTTAGCTGTGGTGCGTATCTTGCCCAGTTGCTTGCTCTAGGCTTGCCGTCATCAGATGATGAACCTGAACTTTTTGACGGACCGCCGGTCATCGCTCTTGACCAGACGATATTTTTCCTTCAGGAAAGTCAGCGGCAAAAAGGATTCCATCAAAGAATCGGGGCAATGGCTTTTGAGATCATGCAACCCGTAGATGGAATCAGAGCCGTTGCAGGGTTGGGTATTGCTACTGAGGTGAACTACCAGTTTGACAGACGTCAGGGTATTTTCCTTCGTTTTCGCCTGCCAGTACTTGAAGCTTCGTTCGATAAGACAGGTTGTCTTGGATATCGCTTTACGCTGTTTTCCCTTAATTTGCTTGAGACAAGCGGTGGCCTCAGCATCGGTTACCGTTTCTTTGAAAGGTAGGTATGATGAAGAAAAAACTGTGTGTACTTATCCTTGCAGTGATGATTGCAACTTCATCACTGTCCGCAGGGAATTCCATAAACTGGCAGTATAGTCCCTGTTTTGTCGGTTGTGAAATAGAGCATGTCGATACGTATGGCAGCAAAGGCTTCGGAGTCTATGCATTCCCGTTGCTTGCAGATGTCAGTAACTATACGGATACTGATTTTCCCAATGGGATCCTGACCCAAAGCACACTTCATTCTTTTGCCGGTCCTATGGACGAGAAAGGTTTCCAGACTCGACTGGGAGGCACACTGGCAGAGTGGATAGGCTATGTTGATTCAGAATTTGCGATGACTGTGATTGTCTGTGCAAATGCTGAACTTTCATATCGTTATGCTGACAGACAAGGCCTGTTTCTACGTTCCTTGTTGCCGCTCTGTGCTTTTTCCTATCAAGAAGGAAGTTTTGATGCCTACAACCTGATGCCGATGAATTTTCTCTATATGCCGGTGTGTACGACGTTCGGTTATCGCTATTCATTTTGATTTGATAATTGTTTTTTATGATTGCAAAAAAGGGCGAACCTTTTCGGTTCGCCCTGATTTTTACTCAATTGCTTTTAGTCAGCTACATATTTTCCAGGAAGGATTTCGTTTCCGAACTTCTTCTTTGCAGCAGTAATCTTTGCAATGTAGTTGTTCCATTCTGCATAGATCTCAGGTGAGCAATTTGCATCCATCTTCTTGAAGTATGCCTTGGACCTTTCAAGCTTTTCAATCCACTTCGTGCAACGGAAAGTGAACTGATAATCATACTCTTCACGGGTATAGTCTTCATCTAGAAGATCCTTGAACAGCTTCTTGAGGTCTTCATATACTGGAATCTTTCCGGTCGGTGTATCCAGAGCTTCGAAGTCTCCATGGATCCTTCCTTCTGCCCAGTGTACCCAGACTTTCTTTGCAAGCTTGGAGTTGCAGAACTTTCCGTCAGGAGTTCTCAGGAAGTAGTTCGTGGAGAATACCTTCGGGCAATCCTTGACGCTTTCGCCGAACTTGATGTTGTTTGCGGTATATTCTCCAAGAGGATAGGAGAGGAAGTCCATGTTTGCCATCGGGCTTGGCTTCCTGACGCCCTCAGCTCCAAGTGTAGCTGAAGTTGTTTCTGATTCAAGAGTGCAGGCCTTAAGCAGGATACCGTCCTTCCATGTTGCTGATTCTTCGCATGGAACACAGGTGTCACTGTCACGTCCGCCATAGAGTACGCCCTGGACCTTGACGCCCTGCTTGTCTTCGAAGCCTGCTCTGTCAAAGTTGTCCAGGTAATCGAGCCTCATGGTGTAACGGGCGTTGCCGTGTGCACATTTGATCTCGTTTCCTTTTGCATCTTTCTTGCCTTCATACCAGTCTGGACCGGAGAAGTTGTCGCCCTTGGTCGGAGTGTCCATACCTGAACCAAGCCAGTACGGGAGGTTGTCTGGTCCACGAAGAACGTTGGAGAAAATGATTTCCTGGTTTGTCGTCAGGTTCTTGAAGATAAGAGGGTCGTCCTTGGCGTTGACGTCCTTGATGATACCGAAGATACCTTGTTCGACGTTGACTGCCCTGAATTCACCATCAATGTTCCTGAAATAGGCAATGTCATCACCGACGATCTGTTCGCCGGGAATCATAGCTGTGGAAGTCTTGCCGCAAGCTGATGGATAAGCACCGGTGAAGTATGTCCTTCTGTTCTTTTCCTTGTTGAGACAAGCCATGACGAACATATGTTCGCACAGCCAGCCTTCCTTGCCGGACTTGTTGATCGCAAGTCTCATGGAATGCTTCTTGAGACCGACGGTGTTACCTGCATACTGTGCGTTCATGGAATAGACGATGTTGTTCTGGGTATCCATGTAGATCCTGCGCTTGTCAAGGTTCTTGCAGGTGTTCCTTTCATCAAGCTTTCCTGCGGAATGGATGAAGCAGAAGATTTCATTCTTTGCAGCACCCTTGAGCGCCTTGAAGTGTTCATAAGCGGCCCTGTACAGGATGGTTTCTGAATGTGCGACATACCAAGAATCGGTAAACTGTACACAGGGAATGGTGAATTCTGAGAATGTAGGACCTTCACAGAAAAACTTGACCACTGCGTCCTTGCCCTTCATGATATCCTTTGCAATGCCCATGATTTCCTTGAGGCCTGCTTCATATTCAACGGAATTCAAGGTCTTCATCTTTTCCAGGTTCTCTGCCTTGACCATGTACTTGGTGTTGACCTTGTCACGTGCCTGGTCACCGGCGTTATCCCAGTGAATGGTCTGCTTGTCACGTGCAAGTGTAAATTCCTCACCTTTTGCCAATGCCTGGTCTCTAATGTACTGTTCATCTTCCTTGCTGTCGTTGCAGACATAGATGGAAGCGGGGTTGCAGTGTTCGGCAAACTTTCCGACGAAATCCATGACTTTTTCATTGTCAAGGAGAGCAAGCTTGTTGAAGCTTTCTTCACTCATCTTGCTTTTAAGCAAATCAATGTACTTAGAATTCATGTATTACTCCTGTTGTAATAAATTGTTCATTCAAAAATGGGTTGTACCCCAGAGGACCTCCGAAGGAAACAACATCCACCTTACCGAATCGTCGGTATCCGTGGTCCTAGTCCGGATACCATTCACTATGATACTGATTTTCAGCGTTGGATTCAATAGCTGTTTGTCCGTAGAAACAGAAGTGCACCGGCCATCCAATGAGGAAGAAAAAGTTGTCCTGTTCTTCATAGGTAGCATACATCGAATTAAAAAATGTGTAACCCTGTAAAAGACAATAAAAAGCTTGATTTTGCTTTTTTTACTTAATTGCAAAGAATTTTTAGATAAAATTATGACAAAAAACTGTAAGTTATGTTCCATTACTCACATGAATCATTGATTATCTTATATCTTCCTGTTGCACGCTTGGCACTCTGCACGATACACTGGAAAATGGTGAGAAATGATAGTTCGGAGGACAATAGGCAATGAGTGAACTGGCACTGCCTGCAGGTTGCCTGCAGTCGGCTTTGGTTGCATTGGATGAAGGTGCTGATGCAGTATACCTTGGACTGAAGGATTTTTCAGCACGCAAAGGGGCTGTCAACTTTACCTTCGAGGAATATGCAAAACTTTTACGGTATGCCAAGAGCCATGACAAAAAAATCTATGTGACGGTCAATACCATCATCAATGAGTCTGAACTTGACAGGCTTGAGACTTTGCTCAGGCACCTTGCACTGCTGGGATGTGATGGTGTCATCGTGCAGGACTTGGGGGTTGCTCGGCTGGTCAAGTCATATTTTCCTTCTTTGCCTCTCCATGGAAGTACACAGCTTGCAATCCATACAGTGGACGGTGTCCGTCAGATGCAGGATTTTGGTTTTAGCCGGGTCGTACTGGCGCGCGAGCTGACATTGGAAGAAATCAAGTCAATACGGCTTGCATGTCCGGATGTCGAGCTCAAGGTTTTTATCCATGGTGCCATGTGCTATGGGTTTTCCGGTCTTTGTATGGCAAGTTACATCATTACGGGAAGAAGTGCAAACCGAGGAATCTGTGCCCAGATATGTCGCACTTGGTTCACCGAAGAGTCCTCAGGTGCAGCCGGGTGGTATTTTTCCATGCGTGATCTCAACACTGCACATACTGTACGCCTGCTTCAGCAGATGGGCATTGATAGTCTGAAGGTAGAGGGACGTATGAAAGGACCTGAATATGTGGCAGCCGTTGCCCGGGCTTATCGTAAGGTCCTTGATGGAAATGAGGCTTCCAGGGAAATCAGGGCCATGGAAACAGTCTTCTCCCGTTCTGGTTGTGCTGGGTGGCTTGATGACGGCAGTACAGGAAAAGCCCGTTGTCTCATCAACCGCAAGTATCCGGCCCACAACGGCATCGAAGCAGGGACTATCCTGTCAGCCGAAAGAGTCCATGGTCAGCTGCACCTGCAGGTAAGGCTGTCAAGTGCCATCTCACTACGGGACGGGCTTATGTATATTGCAAAAGGTGAAACGGCACCGGCCGTTGCTGTAAAATTTTCATTGGCTTCCATGGATGACAGCCATGGCAGTCTTTTGACCTGTGCCGACAAGGGCAGGACTGTCCATATAGTGACGGCAGATACTACGACTGTACCGGAAAACGGAAGCAGGCTTTACCTCATTTCGCTGCATGACCAGCATCTCAAGCTGATCAATGAAAAGAGCCTGCAGATGGGAAAGATTCCCTTTTCGATGACAGTCAGGCTTACGAAGTCTTCTCTTGTGCTTGCTTCACCTGCTGGATTCCTGCATTTGGAAGAAACATATCCTTTGGATGTTTCCGTTGCAAGATCCATGCATACGGATTGGTTCCAGGCAATTCCGGAGCTTTTCCGCCAATCTGACAAAGCCAGTGGCGAAGCCGCAGAAGTCCGTTTCATGAATGAATCGGGCATTCCCGATGAACAGCTGTTTCTTCCTTTGTCCAGCTTGAAAAAAATCAGAAGAATGTGGTATGCATCGGCTGAAGACAAACTTTCGGATTATCTTGCAACCGTACCCCGTACAAGGAAGTTCAACCTTCAGAAGTCTTTCAGTCCTTTGCCTCCCCGAAACCAGTTGATTACTGCCGAAGGATTGCCTTTCTTCCGGCATGTACCTGTGGAGATTGGGGGAATGCTTTTCATCGGAGATACCTACTATGTGCCGCTCTCTCCTGTTACCTTTGATGAACCTATGGAAAAGAAGCGGCTTGCGATGCTGCTGGAAAAAATTACGACACAAGGGCTTCAGGAAAAAGTTCGGTTCGGCCTTAACAATCTCTGTCAGATCAAGTGGTTCGAAGACACGAAAGCGCGTACTTTTGTTGATTATTGCCTCTATGTCGACAACTGTGAAGCCGCAGCAAACCTGATGGAACATCTTCCGACTTTTGATGGTGGCTACGCTTTCTTTGAGGATAAGGAGCCGGATTTTTCTGATTGGCCTTTTATCCCCTCTGTGGTAGGCGAGGCTTTCGTGCCGCCTCTGTTTATCTCAAGGAGCTGTTTTCGCCGGGATTCGATGGGCTTGGCCTGCAAAGGCTGTTCTCAGCATCATGATTTTTCCCTTAGCCAGAATGGTCATAATTACAAAGTCCTTGTTCGGGATTGCCTGACCTATGTGCTGCAGGTATAGAGATGGATGTCTTTTTTATTTCTTTTTTGCAATAAAGTTGAACCATGTTGTTTGTTTGTGCCTGGAATCGACGGCATGGGTGGCTTTTGTTTCCAAAAGGACAAATCCGGCAGTAAATGATGGCAGTGCATTCAACCTGTCGATGTTGAGATCCGTGAAAAGGCGGCCATCTCTTGTTTCTTCTTCCGAGCCTTCCTTGAAAGAAGCGTAGAGTATGCCATTTTCCTTCAATGCAGTATGAAGACGCAGGAATGTTTCATCAAGTTCACTATATGGAACATGCAAGAGCGATGCGCATGCCCAGATTCCGTTGTATCTTGCTATATCGTGGAATTGGTCGAACGTAAGGTTCCTGGTTTTGATGCCTGTAAGTTTTTCTGTTTCATTGCACATCTGCAGAGAACCATCAAGTGCTTCGACCTTGAAACCTTCTTGCAGAAAAGCAAGGCTGTCCCTGCCTGAGCCGCAGCCGAAATCAAGCACAGTGGCGCCTTTACACAGATGGTCAGTGAAAAGTTTCCTTATCTGCGCAAAAGGTACATTCTGGGTTGCTTCAATGTAGCTGCGGCAATTGTGCTCATAGTATGACAAAGTACGTCGTGTCGGCTGTTCCATGGAAAAAGCGTAGCAGAAATGTATAGTCTGTACAATTATCAGGGGAATTGTATTTGGCCAAGAAAAAGCCTCCGTACGTGGCTGTACGAAGGTTTGTATGCGGTTGCCCGAGATGACTAGTCAAGCAGACCGTATCTCTGTACGAATGCCTCTGCATTCTGGACCGATCCTCCTGCAGCACCTTTGACAATGTTGTTGACCATGAGGGAGAAACCAATCTTGTTGTTCTTTCTCTTCAGCCTTCCAGTGTAGACAACCATGCCTCTCGGGGTACCCCAGAAAGCATATTTCGGCTGTGGGAAAGTAGGCTCATCGCTGAATACAACCGGCTGTTCCGGCGTGGACGGCAGATCAGTCACTACCTTGAAATCGTTCCAAGCCTGGACGATGTCTTCCAGTTCTACGTCCTGCTCAAGGTCAAGCCAGACGGTTTCCAGATGTCCGAACATTACAGGCACCCTGACGGTGAAAGCATATACATCGGGATTGATGGAAAGAATCTTCTTGATTTCTTTCTCAATCTTTTCTTCTTCACCTTTGATGAATGGGATACAGTTGTCCGTGATATCCAAGGAAGAAAGTCCAGGATATCCAGCACCGCTTACACTCTGATAGCTGTTGATGTAGATGGTCTTGATACCAAACTTACGTAGTGGCGCAAGGGCCATTGCCAAACCTGTAGTCACGCAGTTTGCATTCGTGACGCAGAATCCAGTCTGTGGATAACCCTGGGACCTGATGAGGTCAAGCTGTTCCACGTTCGTCTCAGGGATAAGGATAGGTACGTTGCTGTCGTAACGCATGGCAGCTGCATTGGAAAAGACATAGAAACCTTTTGCTCTCAACTGCGGTTCGGCTTCCCGTGCTACATTTGCAGGAAGTGCCGAGAAGACGATCTGGACACCTGCTTCCTTCATTGCATCATGGTTGAATTCCTGCATCACGATATGCCTGATGGAAGAAGGCATTTCCAATGGCAGTACCCAATGTACTGTGGATGAATATTCAAGCCCGATGCGGGATGCCGAAGCTGTGACGTATGCTACGTCGAACCATGGATGATCTGCAAGCATCCACATGAACACTTGCCCGACAGCACCAGTAGCACCGATTACTGCGACTTTGATCTTTTTGTCCATACATGTTTCCTCAAAATTTGTCCAAAATTATTTTTATTGATGCAACCATAGCCATTTTGTCAAAATAATGCAAGACTTTTTAAACAAAAACGTTAAAATTAATACAATGTGTTATTATATCAACATAAAATTCAACATAATGAACGAATCGGAGCTGAAATGTACTTGGTTAATTATAGCAAATATCCAAATAGTAAACTATATCAGCGGCTTCCTTGCTTTTGTTGCCATAAAAGTCGGTATCTTCAGCTCTCCCAATCGTCCTTCGTCGTTTATGTCTTCATAGAGATCTTCTATGACAAGTCCGGCATCAAGTTGGCCTTTCAGCTGTTCCTCAAGTGAATGGGAAAATTGAATGCCCCAGTTCTTTTTCATGCTTTCTTCATAAAGGCCCTTGTCCTGAAGTGGATCAAAAGGAAGTCCCCGTATGATCCTTTCTTCCTGTTCATCGACAATGTAATTGATGTTGGTATCGAATCCTGCAAGCAGAAGGCCTCCGGGTACAAGTATCCTGCTGCATTCTTTCCAGAGCGGAAGTATTTCCCTGATATAACAGTTGGAAACAGGATTGATGATCATATCAAAACTTCCATCAGCAAAAGGAAGCGGCTTGGACATATCAGCCTGCACCAAGGTAACGGTATAATTTTCTCGCTTGCTGACTGATGTCTCAGCTTCAAGCTGGCTGCTGCAGTAATCAAGGACCGTACAGATAGCTCCTCTTGCGGTAAGAATCGGTATCTGTTGTCCTCCTCCGCTTGCAAGGCCAAGTACTTTCTTTCCTTTGAGAGAGGGAAACCAACTTCTGGGAACAGGTTTCGTCGGTGTCAGCAGTATGTCCCACACGTCTTTGTCTTTTGCCTGCAGGTAGGTTTCATGCGAAACGGGTATGCCCCATTTCCATCCTTCGGCAATCCAGTGAGAAATAGTATTGTTGTTGATGTCTTGGTATGTATCATCCATGTCTGCAGTGTAAGTTGACGGAGAATCTGCGTCAAGCTTGTCATGCACTGAGTCTTGGTTTACCGAACTTTTTCTGTGGAGGTTTCTGGGTCTTTGGAGGAATTACTCTCATCCATCTTCCTTTTTTGTAATAGATGATGAAGATGATGGTAGTAATGGTCCATGTGAAGGGGTAGCTGAGGATGATGTCAAGGATTGATCCTTCTTGCGGGACGAAGGCAAAAAGATAGATTATGCGGAGGATACAGATGCCGAAGACCGTGATAAGCGTAGGAGGTACCGTCTTACCGCATCCTCTGATTGTCCCGCTGAGGATCTCAATGGCAATGTAGGTGATATAGGTGGGGACCAGGAATCTCATTATCTGTACCCCTGCATCGATGACCGATGGCGCGTTGATGAACAGGCCGATCAGTTGGGGGCTGAAGATATAGTAAGGAATACCGATTGCAAACGTAGCCACTATGGCGAACAGCAGTGATACCTTCGTACCTTGCCGGACTCTGTCAATCTTACCGGCACCATAGTTCTGGCCGGCAAAGGTCGTGGTTGCGATACCAAGGGCGCTGATTGTCATCCAGAAGAAACTATCCAGTTTTCCATATGCTGCCCATGCAGCAATGGTTTCCGTATCCAGCCTGTTGATGAAGGCCTGAATTATTATGTTTGATATCGTATAGAGGGAGGATTGGATGCCTGTAGGGATGCCAAGGGCCAGCATAGGGGCAAAGCTTTCCTTATACAGTCGGATCTTTCGGATTTCTACCTGATAGCATTCCTTGCTTTTTGTAAGTATCACAAACAGGATGATACAGGAGATTGTTTCTGAGAGGACGGTAGCCCAGGCTGCTCCTGCGATACCAAGTTGCAGTACACCGATGAAAATAAAATCAAGGACGATATTTACGATCGTACCTACCAAGAGGACATAGAAAGGTCTTCTGCTGTCTCCTATTGCCCTGAGGATACCTGCTCCCATGTTATAGAGGCTGAGGGGAAGGGAACCTATGAAAAAGATGGAAAGGTAGGTCTGTGTCGGGACGAACAGGTCCTTGGGAGTGTCGATCAGGGAGAGTGCCGGAGCTGAGAATTCAATGCCGACGACCGTGATGATAAGGCCGCATATTATTGCAATGGCCACTGCTGTGTGGGTACTCTTTCCGACTTTCTCTTTATGTCCGGCTCCGAATTGCTGTGAAATGAGAATTGATGCTCCTCCGGCCAAGCCGACAAAAAAACCAAGGAGGATGTTTATCAATACGCCGCTGCCGCCTCCTACAGCGGCCAAGGCCTGCTTCCCTAGGAATTTACCGACGATGATTGCATCGGAAGTATTGTACAGTTGTTGGAAGAATGTTCCCAGCATGATCGGAAGGAAAAATGAAAGCAGGGCTCTCGGGATATTCCCCTCTGTTATGTTCGGCGAAACCGCCAGCCTATGAGTCATGCAAGTGTTCTAAAGCGTTATGATGTTTTTTTCAAGAGGACAAATAGACAAAACGAAGAGATTTTCCTACAAAAATCCAAAAGGAGTCCTGAAGGTGTGGAAAGGTACTGCCTGGGCAGAAAAAAGGCATCCAGACGGATGCCTTTTACGAAGTACATGATGCCCTCACAACTAAGCTTCGGCATTTTTTTCTTCCATAATTTCCTTGCGTCTTACCTTGCAGAGGGCGGCAATTTCAGATAGGGCTTTCCTGGCTCTTGCAGCGGAGACCTTTACGTTCTTTTCTGTAAACTTTTTGTTTTCAGCAAGATAGGTTTCGTACTTTTCGATTAGTTCTTCGTGTGTAGTCATCGGCTACCTCCTTAATGGCTAAATTCTATCATGAAAAAACAGATTGACAAGCAGAAAAATGCAGAAATGATGTAAATATAGGCTTTCAGAGGCTATTTATTGCATTCCATGCTAGTATAGCAACCGAGAATTGGTTTATTTCAGTTGCTTTCAGACTCAGTATCCCCTGTATGGCTTACAAGGTTGCCACGGAATTCCTTTCAATGAGGGTAGGTGCGAATGCATAATCACGGATTTGCTGTACCTGTTCTCCTTCGATGAGCCTGATGATGGTGCCCGCAGCAAAATTTCCCATTGCTTCCACCGGGTTGTCAATCGTAGTCAGTCCGGGAGTCACCAGTCGGGAAAAGGGTATGTTGTCGAATCCCGTCACTGATATGTCCTTGGGAATACTGAGGCCGGCTTCCTGCAGGATCTGTATGGTTCCCAAGGCAATAAGGTCGTTGGCACAGATGATACAGGTAATCTGGCTGTTGTTGCCATCCAGAATCTTTCTGGTAGCAACTCTTCCGCCCTCCATCGTATAGTCACAATGCAGTACCAGTTCTGGAATGAGCGGAATATGGTGGCTTGCCAATGAATCTTCGAAACCCAGCAACCTTTGAGAAGCGGAAAAGACCGATTCTGGGCCTGCAAGATATGCAAATTTCCTGTGTCCGTTGTCCACAAGGAAATCAGTCATCATCTTCATTCCTTGCTTTTGCTTTACGTGTATGCAGATGGCATTGTCTGCATCTCGCTGGTTATCTATGTAGATTACCGGAACATGGATGCTGTCGATCAGTTTCATCGTCTTGCTTCCGGCATGGTAGTTGTTGTAGATGATACCTGCTACATAGTTGTCTTTCAGCCGTCTCAGATTCCTGTATTCATCTTCGCCGTCATTGTCGGAGTTGCAGAGGATGACGTCATATCCTTTTTCTCCGGCAGCTTTTCCGATACCTTTTGCCATCAATGCATAGAAAGGATTCGTGATATCAGGGACGATCAAGCCGATTGAAGTGTTTTTCTTCGTTACCATGCTACGTGCGACAGCATTTGGATTATAGCCGGTCTGTTCTATTACCTGCAGTACCTTATCCCTGGTTTCCTTGCTCATGCCGAAGGGAACCTTGTTCAATACACGGGATACAGTGGCAGGTGATACATTTGACAGTCGTGCTACATCTTTGATCGTCATGTTCATGTCCAGCAGTATACCATGTACCTAATTATTGGTAAATCGATTTCTTAAAATATATCTAATATGTTGACAATATTCCATTAAATGGTAGAATTAATCTTATAAATAACGAAAACGTTTTACCAACTGTGGCATGACTGCGGTATGGTAACAGCCGGGAGGCTCTGATGAAACTTGTCAACTTCGGATCGATGAACATAGACAATACCTATAGGGTTGAGGAATTCCTCAGACCAGGGGAAACAAAGTCCGCTTTGAGGCTTGATGTCTATTGCGGTGGCAAAGGGCTCAACCAGTCCATTGCTGCTGCAAAAGCCGGATGTACGGTCTGGCATGCAGCCCTGCTGGGACAAGGAGCAAAAATGCTCAAAGACAAATTGGATGAAAATGGAGTTGATACACATCTGCTCAAGCCGGCTGAGGGAAAAAGCGGGCATACGGTAATCCAGGTCGATGCACATGGACAGAACTGCATCCTGCTGTATGGGGGTGTCAACAAGCAGCTTACCAAAGACTTTGTCGATGAAGCACTGCAGGCCTGCAGTGCAGAAGATGTGGTACTTGTCCAAAATGAAACCAATATGGTTGCCTATATCATTGAAAAGGCCAGCAGCATGGGTATGAGGGTAGCTTTCAATGCATCTCCGATTACGGAAGAGCTGCTGGGATATCCCTTTGACAAAGTAACCTGGCTGTTTATCAATGAAGTGGAAGGCGCTTGCCTTACCGGAAGTGAAGATGCGGATGAAATCCTTGCAATCCTTGGCAAACGCTATCCGCAGTGCAGGATACTGCTGACTCTTGGCAAGCACGGTGCTGTCTACCAGGCAGATGGGAAAATGACAAGGATTGGCATTTTCCCTGTTCCTGTCGTAGATACTACTTCTGCAGGAGATACTTTTACAGGATACTTCCTGCAAGCCATGATGGACGGGCTTTCTCCTTATGACTGCCTGCTTCGTGCGACGGTGGCAAGTACGCTTTGCGTGCAGAGGCCGGGAGCTGCAGATTCCATTCCGTTGCGAGACGAAGTGGAAAAAGCCATGGAACAAAAAACCTTCGGGCAGATGGTTCTTGCATAAAGGAACTGAGACGATGCTTTTTCCTCAGTCGGCTGACAGCCTGTATTGCCGACAATTGATGGAAAGGAAAGTAAATTCTACGGCATATGCAGCAAGGTAGGCCAAGGAGGCTATGTATACGCCTGAGGTCTGTATGAGCTGCGGCGTGATGAATATGGCTGCCAGCATGGTGCAGATATTCAATATCACGCCGATGGTAATGGTTACCGTATGTCTTTCAGCTACAAGCAGACCTCTGAACCAAGCAATCTGTCCCGAAAGGAATGGGAGCAGGCCCATCAGTGCCAAGGAGGCAGGCAAAAAGACCAACAAGTCACCAGGAACTCCTGAAATCCTGACGAACCAGAGTCGCCATAATGGTTTGCAGAAATAGACGAGCAGGAAAAAAAGTTCTGTCACGACTGCTACGGCAAGGGCAAAGTTCCTTACTATGGTATAAGTCTTCTTTTTTATTTCGGCAACGACTATTTCCTGCACCGATTGCGTCACTGAGGTGTAGAGGCTTATATAAGCCAACAGGACCGGCCAGATTGCCAAGGACTGCACTGGTGCCGTCCCAAGGGTAATGCCATAGTTGAGGATTGGACGGACTCCCAAGGTAACAGTCGAAGTAATGGCAAGCGGAATATAGAAACGTACGGTCTGATGATAGCTCATAGTATCTGTGCCGTCCGTATCCTTCAGGTCTTTCACTATCGGCCTTGCAAAAAAATAAGCTGCAATAGTCCCGATAGTGACTCCACAAGCAAGTGTTACGCTGCCCAGTATTGCTCCTGAGAAAGGTTTGAAGATCATGCCGAGCGTCAGGATGACTCCTGCACTTGCCAATCTGATATACATGATATAAGGGACTTGCTTCGAGCGTTCGTGCTTGATCATGACACCTTGCCATAAGCGCCTGTAGCCGATGACAGGGGCCCATGGCAACATGATGACAAAACAGTAGTATGAATGGGTGAGCAATTCCTCAGGAAGGTTCATGAGCCTTACCGATACAAAGAAAAAAACAGCAGGTATGCATAGGAAAAGATGGATTGACAAAGTAATGAGTGCCAGATGGTTCATTACCTTCAGGATCTTTCTGTAAGAGCCAAGGCTTCCTGAAAGGGCTGTGCCGGCAGAAAGCATCTGTACGACAGGGCCTTCGATCATGAGAGCGAGGGCAAAGGAAAAACCGAAACATGCAAGTTCTTCCGTTGCATTTGGCAACCGTGTGATTGCTGCGGTAATCGCCGGTTGTTCCAATGCCATGACGACCCACATGACGGCCAGCGGTACCCAGAGGTAAAACAGTTTTTTCTTTGTCAGGTCCATGGAGGGAGTGTACTCTCTCACAGATTTATTTTCTACCCATTTCCCCAGACTCCATTCCTTGTTTGGGTAACTCGGTTCTTGGGGATGGGTTTTGTACCTGTTTTTTGGGAATATTCGCTGTCCAAGAAAACAGTTGTCCTGATTTTTTTCTGTACGGATGTTGCGTTCAGGCTACATCAATGTTATTCTTTGGGTATGTTTGCATACTATAATAAGATTGTTTCCCTGCTTGCTGAAGAAGCGAGGAAGGCTACCATTGGAATGATTTCCATAGGTCTTGGCTATACCGCTGTCGTGCTCAATGACGGACGGTGTGGCCTGTGCTGTACCTTGAGGGATGAAAAACAAGGATGCATGCTTTGGAAAGATCCGGTTGCCTATGAGGGTGGAAATGCCTATCCCTTGCTGCAGACATTGACGGATGCCCGTTGCAGTGGCATTGGACGGACTGTTGCCTTGGCTTTGGCAAATGCCCTTAACTATGAGTCTGCCATTGCATGCGGCAAAGACAAGGGAAGGCTGTTTGATGATTTGCAGCTGAAGGCCGGATCCAGACTTGCAATGGTCGGTTGTTTTGCTCCTGTGGTAAGCCAGCTTGAGGCAAAAGGTGTCAAAGTGATGATGTATGACAAAGGAAAGCATTTGGGGGAATCGGAGGCATTCTTCAATTTTGCCTCTTCAGAAGCAGATGCCATAATCCTGACGGCAACAAGTTTCATCAACGGAACTTTTTGTGATGTCCTTGATGCCTTGGTCCCCAGCATGGCACCGATAGCGGTGCTCGGTCCTTCGACTCTTATGATTCCTGCACTTTATGCAGGTACCAATGTCAAGATCTTGGGGGGGACTGTTCCGATGGATGTCGAGCAGGTTCTCATGGCTATACGGCATGGCAAGGGTACTGCTGAACTGCATCGCTATTCGTCAAAAGTCTATGCATGCCTGAGTTAACCGGACATGGATTGAGAATTATAATTTGCTATCCTGGAATTTCCTTGTTAACTTTGAGATATAGCAGATCATAGGAGGTCAGGCACGGATGGATACATGTACCATTCTGATGGAAAATACCAATACGGGGTTGAGTTCTGCTCTTGTTGAGCATGGACTGTCCTGTCTTATCGAAGCCCGTGGCATCAGATTCCTTTTCGATACGGGAGCAACCGGTAAGTTCCTGTTCAATGCACAGCTTGTCAACAAGGATCTTGGCGGAATCGATACGGTCGTGCTCAGCCATAGCCATTTTGACCATAGTGGCGGCTTTAGGTTCGCGGCTGAACAATTGCCTGTCAAGCGTCTTGTTACAGGACCGGGATTCTTCAATCCGAAATACTCAGGGAAGGTGCCGCTCATCAGCTACCATGGCTGTGGCTTTGACCAGGATTTTCTTGCCAGCCATGGCATATCGCATGAAGTGGTGACTGACAGGCTCGAATTGGCAAAGGGACTTTTCGTAGTTTCTGGTTTTACCCGTTCATACCCGTTCGAGACGATAGACCGGAAATTTGTCCGTAAGGAAGGTGAAAAGATAGTAGCGGACGACTTCCAGGATGAAGTAGCGCTTGTCTTGGAAAACGAAGTGTCACTGACTTTGTTCGTCGGCTGTTCACATCCGGGTATCCTCTCTATAGTCAAGGATGTCAATACCCGTTTCAAGAAACCCGTAACACGCATCATAGGCGGGGCCCATCTGAACAAGGCACCGTATACCCGTCTGAACATGACCTGCAAGGAACTGTACAGGCTTGGGGTCCACCAGACTTTTTTCTGCCATTGCAGTGGAAATGTAATCACTACCATGCTCCAGGACCGAGACAAGGTATCAGCCTATTCCGTTTCTTGTGGAGATGAGATTATCCTTTGATGGTAAATCTTTGACTGATACTGAAAATAAGCAGGCTGCAGCTTTTCTACTGCAGCCTGTCTGTTTGACATAAGAAGTTTATCTTCCTAGCACATTGCCGGCATTTCCTGCAACTGCAATACTTTCTTGTCAAGAACAACTTTCTTGAGGAAAATAATCAGGCAGACTGCAGCGAAAATCAATCCTACAGGGAATCCGATGCTGTTAGGGAGTTTGAATCCTTCCGGAGCAATCAGGATATAGTTTGTGGTGACGACTGTCATGAATACAGCAGGAATGACACTCATGAGCCAACCCCATTTGGACTTTGCGTAGGTATACAGATATACTGAACCAGCCCAGAGGACAATCATTGCCAATGTCTGGTTTGACCAGCTGAAGTATCTCCAGATGACACCGAAGTTCATTTGGGACAGTGCAGCACCTACGATGAAAATAGGAACGGAAATCATCAGGCGCTTCATTGTGGATTCCTGGTCTATATTGAACCAGTCGGCAATCGTAAGACGTGCACTGCGGAATGCAGTATCACCGGAGGTGATAGGGCAGGCAATGACACCAAGCATGGCAAGGATACCACCGACCATGCCAAGTGTGCCGGTTGAAATCTCATAGACTACGGAACCTGCGCCGCCGGGGCCATTGTATGCTGTCTGCAATGCGGTCGGGTTTTTATAGAATGCACAGCCGGCTGCTGCCCAAACAAGGGCGATGACACCTTCACAGACCATTGCGCCGTAGAAAATCTTTCTACCGTTTGCTTCAGGATTGAAACAACGTGCCATCAAAGGTGACTGAGTAGAGTGGAATCCTGAAATTGCGCCGCAAGCCACTGTAATGAACATGAACGGGAATATCAGTTTGTGGTCAGGATGTACATTCGTAAAAGTAATCTCAGGCATATGATATGCACCATGGGCAATTCCTGCAAAGATACCGCCGATGATTCCTACTGCCATGATAATCAGCACGATGCCGAACACCGGATAAACCTTGCCGATGATTTTGTCAACAGGAAACATTGTTGCCATGATGTAGTAGATGAGAACGACCAAAAGCCAGAAATTCTGACTGCCGATGAAACCTTTTGTCGGTGTCAATTTGAAGAGCAATCCTGCCGGACCGGTCATGAAGACTGTTCCTACGAAAATCAGCAGGACGACAGAGAAGACTCTCATGACGTTTTTCATCTGAGGACCAAGGTACGTTCCAGTTACTTCTGAAATTGAAGCGCCTCTGTTCCTTTCACTGAGCATGCCGGAAAGATAATCATGTACACCACCGGCGAAAATAGTACCCAGACAAATCCACAGGAAAAACCTGCGGTCCCCACATTGCACCTGCAATGGCACCGAAAATGGGCCCGAGGCCAGCAATGTTCAGCAACTGTACGAGGAAGACTTTCCACGTAGGCAACAGTATGTAGTCTACATCGTCTTCCATGGCAATTGCAGGTGTCCGCCTGTCATCGGGTCCGAAAACTTTTTCTACGAACTTGCCATAGGTTAGGTATCCTATGATCAGGACAGCCAAAGCAATAAAGAATGAAATCATTACGATCCTCCTAACTTGCATTCAGTCTAATAGCAGAATTTCGTTTTGTATAGTCCACAGTAAACAGGTTTTGTGTAGTAATAACAAGCTTTTTGTTTTACTATTTTTGTATTGATAGCTTATAAATGGTTATAATAATTGCAATTAATGGATAATAAAATATTAAGACCTTCCATAGAAAATATTATGGTTTGTTAGAAAAATGCCAGGGATGTTGTCTGTCTGAGAAAGTATTGCAATGATTTGTTTCTGGAGGCAGACAATAGAAAATATAGCAGGCAGTTCAGCCTGGTTGCCGGTTCATTTCATCGACTGCTACTGTATTGCTGCGTGGTTGATGTTCCCTGTCATATGTTTATGGCTATCCCGAAATTTTTACTGCCATAAATCTGTTGTTGAAAAAAAACATGACTCCCTGTCTGCAGGAGTCATGTAATAATAAGGAGGTTGTATGTTGGGAGAAAGCGAGCTGTTTGTCATTGCTCTGACTTTTCCCACATGTTTGATTATAAGGTAAAGAATTTTCTAACTTATGTCAATAGACATGTTAATAAATATGTAAAAAAATTTTTATTTTTATATTTATTTATACTATAATAAAAAATAATACATTACTTATGACATTATATAAAAAAGTATTGTTTTATTATCACTTGCTGTTACAAAATAATCATATTCCAAAGCTTTATGTGAGTCTGTCCTTGACTTGACAAGATAGTCAGTACTGAGTATATAGTAGTCAGTACTGACTACTATATTTTGAGGCAATATATGATTCCGCTTTATATCCTTGGTATTTTACTTCGTTTTGGACCTCAGCATGGTTATAGGATTAAGAAGATCATTGCTGAGCAACTATCTGATTTTACCCAGATAAAATTACCGACCATCTACTATCATCTGGAAGGAATGCAGAAGAATGGTTTGCTGAAGATTCTTGATGGAAAGAGTGAAGGTAAAACAGAAAAGACTGTATATGCAATTACTGACAAAGGAAAACAGGTATTCCAAGGGTTGCTGGCCAAGTTGCTGAAATCCGAGTATCGTCCGGTCTATCCGAATGATGCGGTCTTCTATTTCTTTGAGTATCTTGATCCCGATGCAATCCAGGAAAGTCTGCAGGATTATGCCAATAGGTTGGAAGGAGTAATTGCCTATTTGGAAAAACATAGGAAAGAAACTCTTGCATACGTCCCTGAGGATGCGACTGTGCCAGTAACTGTCATTTTTGACCATCATATGCAGCACTATCAGGGCAGAGCTTGCATTGGGCGAGGGAGGCACTGGAAAAAATTCGTAGGAAAGAAAGACAATGATATGATAGAACCAAGGAAAATTGAAACGGATGAGGGGATCCAGGACAATGTGACTGTGAAAATCTTTGATGATTTTGCCAGGAACATGAGGGATAAGGGATGGAACAATGTGAATGTCATACTGAAGTCCGGTATTACGGGGGGCAAGGTACTGGAAATCGGTCCTGGACCGGGATATGTCGGATTGGAATGGCTGAAGAAGACTTCGGAAAGTGGGTTGTCAGCAATTGAAATCAGCAATGCAATGATTCTACTTGCAGAAAAGAATGCAAAGGCATATGGACTGCAGGATAGGGTTCACTACATTGAAGGAAACTGCATGCAGCTGCCTTTTGATGCAATGTCCTTTGATGCGGTGTTTTCAAACGGTTCATTGCATGAGTGGAAGGATCCCATCAAGGCATTCAATGAAATTCATAGAGTGCTTGTACCAGGAGGACGTCTGTGCATAACAGATCTGAGACGTGACGTCGGGACAAGCCGGAAATGGATGATCTATCATTCGACCTTTTCCAAGGAAATAAGACCTGGTCTTCTTACTTCCTTGGGTGCTGCCTACACCGTAAAGGAATTGCAGGAGATTATTAGGAAAACTGCTTTCCATAATCTGACGATACAGGAGGCATTTTTTGGGCTTTGCATATCAGGAACCAAACAATAGGCTTTGAAATGACGATTGATTGATGGGGTCCTGAAATTGATGGCAGGATAATGATTTTACAGACAATTATCCTATCTGGAAAAAGAGTACTGGGGCGTAAGGCACAGGGTATCCAGATAGGATATAAGGATTCGAAGGCATATATGGCTTATCTGGCTGTATCATAGAAGGCTGTCATTCCTTCTTTGAGGAAGCTGGTATCCATGACGCCGCCAGTCTCGTAAGGGGAATGCATTGCCAGTTGGGCTACGCCTATATCCACCGTCGGCAGGGAAAGATGCATGTTTGCAAGGTTGCCTAACGTAGAGCCTCCAGGTTGATCGGAATTGTTGACGAACTCTTGGTATGGTATGTTTTTGGAATCCAAGATGGTTTTCAGCATAGCTGCACTGAAAGCATCCGTAGTGTATTTTTGGTTTGCACTGTGCTTGATCAGTATGCCTCCGTTAGGAACCGGATGGTTGACCGGATCACAGGCTTCCCTATAGTTAGGATGCAGAGCATGCCCGTTATCTGCAGAGAGCATGAACCCTTTTGACTGGAGCATGAGGCGTTGTTCTTCATCCAACCCAAGGCTATATCCTATTCTTCTGACGGTTGACAGCAAAAAATCACCCATAGCGCCTTGCTTGGTACCACTTCCGACTTCTTCGTTGTCCATCAAGGCAAGCAGTTTTATGCTGTTTGTCTGTTTCTTGCTTGCAAGCAGTGCTTCCAAACCACAATAGGCACACTGCAGGTCATCAATTCTCGGAGAGGAAAAGAATTCTCCCTCAAGGCCCCAGATGGTTCCTTTCATCCTGTTGTAGAGAAAGAGATCATAGTCAGCAAGATTGTCTTCCTTTACGCCAAGTTGCTGTGCCAACAGCTGTTTGATGCCATTCTTGTGGTTCCCCAAGGCAAGGATAGGCAGGCTGTCTTTCTGCTTGCTGTAGCTTTTGCCGTCGTTTGCCTTCCTGTTCTGGTGGATAGCCAGGTTGACGATGGCAACCAAATCCCGATCAAAGTTGACCAGTCTTTCTTCAACTGTTTTTCCTGATTTGACAAAAGCTCTACCCGCAAGGGAAAGCGGACGGTCGAACCAGGGAGCTATGAGCATGCCGCCATACCCTTCGGTATTGAGTACCGTGTACTTGTTTTCTATGACGATCTCAGGATTGACCTTGAGGTAAAAGGAAGGTGAGTCAGTGTGAGCGGCAATGATTGATATTTCTTCAGGTTCTGTCTCGGGAAGAATGAATGCAATGATTGCGGAACAGTTTCGGGATACATAGTATTTGCCACCGGCTTTGCAATTGAATCTTTTCTTTTCATCAAGTTCAGTGAATCCTGCCAGTTTCAACCTATGTGCAGTTTCAGCCGTAGCTTGAAAACTGGTAGGGCTTGCTTCAATGAATTTCAGCAAGGCCTGTGTATCATCGATGTAATTTTGTTCCATGCTTATTTCCTCCATAACCTGCCTGTCAGTACTATAGCCTTTGTAGGCTGTTTAGACAATCACATGTTGCCCTCTCAGCCATGGGTGCTGTTGACTGTTTTGAAAAAATGATATATCTGTTGTATGTCATTATGTATATAGGAATAAGTCTGAGATAATCATTGTATCTGTTCATTGATGAGGTGCTTGCATGACTGAAGTTCTTTATCGGCCTGACCATATGATTCTTTCCGTAGGGTACAGGCAACCATCCTTTCATCGACATCTTGCAAAACATATTTTGGTCAGCCTGCAGAGTAAGTTGGAGTGTAGGGTAGCTGGCCAAGTATTGCAATGCAAAGGTATCTGCATTGATTCCGAAGTATTCCATACGGCAGCTCCATTGTCCGGTACCTTGCTTGTGTTGTTGGTTGACGAAACGAGCAGCCTTTCAGACCAACTGGAAGATATATACCTGAGGGGGCAATCTTTCTGTATCTTGGATGAAGAATCTTGTAGCCGTGTAACAGAAGCATGGGAAAAACGTTGTGATGACTGGAAACAAGTGGATGCCGATCTTCTTTCTTGTTTCGGTTTTCATCTTGGCCAAGTCAGTGCATATGATGTCAGGATCCGTACTGTCGTAGACTATCTGCATAGAAGCGAAACGGTTGATGGAAATACATTGGATATTCTTTGTAAAAGTATTTGCCTATCAAAAAGCCGGTTGGCACATTTGTTCAAGCAGCAGATCGGAGTGTCTTTGGGCAGTTATATGGTATTTGAAAAAGTTCGGAAAACCTATGGCTATGTACAGAGTGGAGAAGACTTGACTACGGCCTGCATACATGCTGGTTTCTATAGTTCCTCTCATTTTTCTGCTACCTATCGTCGTATGTTCGGATTGTCCTGCCGTGATTTTCACCATGGAACCATCATTCACGATATATCGTAGCGTTTTTTTGAAAGTCTTGTTTTGATTTTTCCCATATCATTCTGGTGAAGTGAGGAGGAATGACAGCATTGATACAGGTTGATGATGAATTCAAAGTCGGTTCTTTCAATTTCAATCCATTGCCTAACTTCAATTTTCAATTGAACAGGACCGTGATGTGGAACGGCGGGGATCCTGCGGATATCAGTCGCATCGCAGGGCGGATTACCGACAGTGGTACTTGGAAAAAAGAAATGATTGCACTCGGGGACCAGGCACTTTCACAAGGCAGGCACAAGGAAGCGATTGCATACTATCGGATGAGTGAATTCTTCATGTTTGACGGAGATCCGGACAAATTGAAGTATTACCGTCTTGCAGCAAAAATGTTCAGTGAATATTACCATGATTATTTTGAACGTAAGCTTGTAATCCGATATGAAGTGCCGTATGAGAATGTCAAACTGCCCGTCATGTATACCGGTGCCCAAGGAGAGAAGAAGGGGATTGTCCTTTTCCATGGAGGAAATGATTCCTACTATGAGGAATTCTTCATTCCCATGCTTTATTTTTCAGAACATGGCTTTGATGTATATCTCTTTGAAGGTCCCGGACAAGGTAGCGTGTTGCGATTGCAGGGAAAACCCTTTACTTACCGATGGGAAAAGCCTGTCAAGGCCATCATGGACAAGTTTGACTTGGATGATGTAACGATTGTCGGGGCATCCTTGGGAGGTATGCTGGCTCCGCGTGCGGCTGCATTCGAGAAGAGGATAAGACGCGTCGTTGCATGGTCTATATTTCCTGGATTCATGGACCTTCTGTATGCAAAACTGCCACCGGCAGCCTGTATGGGCCTGGGGCTGTTGCTGAAGACAAGAGCAAAAGTTATTGTAGACCTGTTGTTCAACCATGCCGCAAAGAAGAATGAAATGCTCAAATGGGGACTTGGACATGGATTGTATGCCTATGGAGCTTCATCTCCTTACCAAGCTCTTTCCAAGTTGAGCCGATATCAGATGCTGGATATTGCTCCATTGATTGACCAGGATGTCCTTATCATAGGAGCGAATCAGGATCATTTTATCGACTACCGGCTGGTCGGCAAGGAAATTGATGCACTTACCGATGTCAGATCATTGACGGTGAGGCTGTTTACGGAAAAAGAAGATGCAGGAGCTCATTGCAACGTAGGCAATGCGAAGCTTGTAATGGATACCATGATCAATTGGATAAGTTCAGTTACGTAAATACGGAATAAACGTTCCCTTCTGCTGCTGGCAGTGTCCAGTAGCAGGGGAAACGTTTTTCGTTCAGCTGAAATATCTGATGGCTCCTAAGAACAGCCTGTCATCCTGCTTTGCAGGTGTGTTCTTGTACAGTCCTTTGCAGCAACGTTCGTTGTGAGCCATTTTCCCAAGGACCCTGCCATCCGGTGAGAGCAGTGATTCAATCGCCTCGGTGCTGCCATTTGGGTTTGTTTCGATATCCATTGATGGGTTACCTTTGATGTCACAGTATTGGGTACCTATCTGCCCAGCCTTGATGAGCCTTTCCAAATGATCAGGGTCACAGACAAATCTTCCTTCTCCATGGCTGATCGGTGCCATGGTGATTTCACCGATTTCAAACTGGCTGAGCCAAGGACTGGCATTTGTACAGATTCTTGTCCTTACCAATCTTGACTGGTGCCGGCCGATCGTATTGTATGTCAATGTCGGATCATCTGCCTTGATCTCTGTAATCCTGCCGTATGGTACCAAGCCAAGTTTGATCAGTGCCTGGAAGCCATTGCAGATACCGAGTATGAGACCGCCCCTGTCATTGAGCAATCTGTCGATTTCTTCGCTTATATAAGGAGATCGGAGAAAGTTGCTGATGAATTTTCCGCTTCCGTCAGGCTCGTCTCCGCCAGAGAAACCTCCGGGAATGAAAAGGACTTGTGCCTCATGCAGCCTTTTTGCAAACTGTTTGGCACTTTCCATGACTCTCTCAGCACTTTGGTTGTTTATGACGAAAGTTTCTGCTGTCCCTCCGGCTCTTCCAATTGCCTTGCAACTGTCGTACTCACAGTTGGTGCCAGGGAATACCGGCAACAGGAAAACAGGTCTTGCATACGTTTTTCCTTTCAGTGGTTCACGCCTGATGCCTTGGATATGCCTGACTGCAGCGGTCTGTTCCTGGTTAGCCTTTCTTGGATAGACAGGTTCAAGTACGCTGTCCGATACTGCTTCGATTTCACTGAGATCGACACTTTCTGTACCTTGTATCAGCCTGTAGGCTCTGATTGTACGTCCTATGACGGTAAAGCATTCTCCTTCAGGTACGCTGCTATGTTTACATTCGAGGATAATCTGTCCCAATGAGGCAGAGAACAGATTGACGCCTTCCCGGATTTCACAACCTATCCTGTTGCCGAAACTCATCTTGCACAAAGCTTCTGCCAAGCCGTGTCGGCCAAGTGCGAAAGAAGCATAGGCTTTCTTCCCATGGATCAATGCTTCGGCCTTTGAGAGCGAAGATCGCAGGTGTTTCCTATCAGGGGTGAACAGAACAAGGGGCGAACCGACTTTGCTGAAGCAGGACGGTATAACACAGCCGTTTTTTGTCGTACTGACAGCAAATGAAACGAGTGTATTCGGTACGTCCAGTTCGTTGAATGTTCCGCTCATGGAATCCTTGCCTCCGATGGCGGCTATTCCCAAGTCGAGCTGGGCCTGGAGGCTCCCGAGGAGTGCGGCGAAAGGCTTTCCCCAACGTTTGGGCTCTGTATCAGTACGTCCGAAATATTCCTGTAGCGTCAGATACATGTGGTCAAGTCTGCCTCCGCTTGCAATGTTCTTGCAAACCGAGGACACCACTGAAGCATAGGCTCCTTTATAAGGAGTGTGTTCCATCGTCACAGGGTCGAAACCATAGCTCATCACAGTACAGTCAGTTGTCTTTCCTTCAACAGGAAACTGTGCGACCATACTTTGTTCAGGGCTTTTCTGATAGATGCCGCCATAAGGCATGAGCACCGTAGCTGTACCGATGGTTGCATCAAAGCGTTCACTGCAGCCTTGTCGGGAACAGCAGTCAAGCGAGGCAAACAATTGCCTGCACCTTTCATGCAGATCCTTCTGCTGATACTCTTCCGGGTAGCCGGTACTGTCCGCTTCTTCAGGTACTTCTACCGTGCAGGATTTCGCTGCGCCGTTGGTATCAAGGAATGCCCTGTCGATATCGACGATCTTCCTCGTTCTATGATACATGACCAAGGTCGGTCTTTCCGTTACTTTGGCTACGATGGTTGCCTCGATGTTTTCCTGATCTGCCAATTCCATGAAACGTGCAGCATCCTGCGGGGCTACGACCACAGCCATTCGTTCCTGTGATTCACTGATGGCAAGCTCGGTACCGTCAAGACCTGCATACTTTGTCGGAACCTTGTCCAGGTCGATTTCAAGGCCTGGGGCAAGTTCTCCGATGGCGACGCTTACACCTCCGGCTCCGAAATCATTGCATCGTTTGATCATCCGACTGGCTTCCTTGTTCCTGAACAATCTCTGCAACTTTCTTTCTTCTGGAGCATTTCCTTTCTGGACTTCTGAGCCACAGGCAGAAAGGGAAGACGTATCATGGCTTTTTGAGGAACCTGTTGCGCCTCCGCAACCGTCCCTTCCTGTACGTCCGCCGATAAGCAATACGACATCTTCTGCCTGAGGCCTTTCCCTGATGACGTTTTCCTGTGGTACAGCGCCGATGACAGCGCCCAACTCCATGTGCTTTGCCTTGTAACCGTCATGGTAGATTTCATCGACAAGACCGGTTGCAAGACCCACTTGGTTCCCATAGCTGCTGTTGCCTGCTGCTGCTGTACGCGCAAGCTTCCGTTGGGGAAGCTTGCCCTTCATTGTGTCTTCCACCTTTTCCAAGGGGTTGCCGCATCCTGCGATACGCATTGCCTGATAGACGTAGGCCCGGCCTGAAAGTGGATCCCTGATAGCCCCTCCTATGCAGGTTGCAGCTCCGCCGAAAGGTTCAATCTCCGTAGGGTGGTTATGCGTTTCGTTCTTGAACAACAGCAGATACGGAACTGACTCACCATTGACCTTGACTGTTGTCTTGACTGTACATGCATTGATTTCTTCACTTGCATCAAGGCCTCTGACAGTAATGTACCTAGGGCCCGAAGTTGCAATATCCATCAGCGTGACAGGTTTCTTCCTTCCTTTTTTCTGCCGGAGTTCCAAGTAATGTCCATATGTTTCCTTGACATTTGTATCTGCTATCTTTGCTTCCTTGATGACGGTCGAGAATGTCGTATGCCGGCAATGGTCACTCCAGTATGTATCGACGACCCTCAGTTCCGTTTCAGAAGGTTGCCGCCCTTTGTCCTTGAAGTATTGCTGGAACAGTGCCAGGTCTTCCTCATCCATTGCCAGGCCTTTGCTGCTTCCCAATGCCTGCAGACCTTCTTTGTCAAGTTCGTTGAAACCTTCGATGCTTGAAATATCGGGTGGAATTGGGTAATTCACATCAAGGCTGCTGACTTTACCCAGATCAGCTTCCCTCGCTTCAACAGGATTGAGCAGGTAGCTTCTGATCGTAGCCACAGCTTGGCTGCTGAGCTGCCCTTTCAGCAGATAGACGGTGGCACATCGTATTTCCGGACGTTTGCATAGGCCGAGAAGCTGTACACACTGGGCAGCGGAATCGGCTCGTTGGTCAAATTGTCCCGGCAGATATTCAAGGGCAAAAATGGTACCTTTTTCTGTAATCTCGTTATGCAAGGTATCCGTCTGTATCGTACTGAATACAGTCGTAAGGGACTTTGTGAACAGGTCATCACTGATATGGTCAATGTCGTAACGGATGTAGATGACCAAATCCTCCAGATTGATCTGAAGGAATTCACGTATTTCCTTCAACAATGCTGTATCTGTTCCTTTTCGGACGAATATCCTGTGTACCATTTCAGTTTTCTCCCAATTTTTCCAAGGCTTTTTGTCCGATATCCCTTCGGTAATACTTGCCTTCGAATGATATCTTTTCAGCGTCTCCATAGACTTGCTGCAGTGCTTCCTTGAGTGTCAGGGCTGTAGCAGCCAATCCCAGGACTCTGCCGCCATCAGTGTAGCAATGGCCTTCTTCTTTGCAGATTCCTGAGGGAAAAACCACGCTTTTCATTTTTGGAATATTGATTTCCTTATGTTTCTCGAAAGAAATCGGATAGCCATTGTTTGCCAGTACGAGACAAGCGGCTGACCTGTTTGTACTGAAAATGATGGGAACCCTGTCCAGGGTGCCGTTCCTTGTGGCTTCCATGATCGGCAGCAGTTTGCTTTCAAGCAAGGGAAGGATAACCTGGGTCTCGGGGTCCCCGAAACGGCAGTTGTATTCAATGACTTTCGGGCCATCCTTCGTGAGCATAAGACCTACATACAGACACCCCTTGAACGATCTGCCTTCCTTCTGCATGCCTGTAATGGTCGGCAGCAATATCTTTTCCCTGCAGGTCCTTGCGATCTGGGGGGTATAGAACGGATTGGGGGCTATGCAGCCCATGCCACCTGTATTCGGTCCTGTATCACCATCTCCGATGCGCTTGTGATCCATCGAAGTTACCATTTCCTTGATGTGCGTGCCATCGGTAAAGCACAGGAGCGACACTTCGGGGCCTTCCAGCAATTCTTCGATGACGACTGTCTGCCCACTTTGCCCGAATTTGAGGTTTTCCATCATTTCCTTGATGCACATGGTTGCTGCATCTTTGTCCTGGACGATGGAAACACCTTTGCCGAAGGCCAGTCCGTTTGCCTTCAGCACGACAGGATAGCTGCAGGAGGCAAGGAAATCGAGTGCCTGGCCTTCATCGGAGAAAATCTCATATGATGCAGTGGGAATGTCCCAGCGTTTCATGAAATTCTTTGCAAAAGCTTTGGAGCCTTCGAGCATGGCCGCAGTTCCGCTGGGCCCGAAACAAGGTATCCCGACGGCTTCAAGCCTGTCTACAAGTCCCATGACCAAAGGGTTGTCCGGAGTGACGATTGCAAAATCGACTTTATGTGTCCTTGCAAACTTTATGATGGCTTCCAGATCCGTTGCTCCGATCGGTACGTTTGTACAGGTTTCAGACAGCCCTCCGTTGCCGGGCAAGGCATAGATGGTACCTACATCGCCGTCTTTTCTCAGTTTCCATGCAATGGCAGCTTCCCGGCCACCGGAACCGATCAACAGGATATCCTTCATGGTTTTTACCTCCCTCAATGATGAAACAGTCGGACGCCATCAAAGGCCATAGTGATGCCATGTTCGTTACAGGCTTCAATTACCTGGTCATCCCGGGTGGAACCTCCTGGTTGTGCTATATAGCTGACTCCGGTTCTGTATGCTCTGTCTATGTTGTCCCTGAAGGGGAAGAATGCATCACTGCCGAGACTTATGCCTTTTGCTTTTGCAATCCAAGCTTTCTTTTTTTCTGAAGTGAATACTTCCGGTTTCTTTGTAAAGTACTGCTGCCAGATGCCTTCGCTGAAGTAGTCGGTTTCCTTTTCATCGGCAAGATATTGTTCGACCAGATTGTCTTTCTGATTACGGGAAAGTCCCTTGCAGAAAGGCAATGCAAGGCAGTTGTCACTTATGCGCAGAAGCCAATGCTCCGCTTTCTCAGCTGCCAACCGTGTACAATGGATCCTGCTTTGCTGCCCTGCGCCGACGCCGATCGTCTGTCCATGGTAGGCTAGGCAGACAGAATTTGACTGGGTGTATTTCAGGCTGACCAGTGCAACCAGAAGATCCCTTTCTGCATCTTCACCTAGTACCTTGTTTTTCGTGATGATATTGCCGAGGATGCTTTTGTCCAGTCTGCAGGCATCTCTTTCCTGTTCGAACATGATGCCGTAGACACTGCGTATCTCTATGGGATCAGGGACATAAGTTTCATCAATCTGCAGCACCAGGTAGCTGCCGTTCCGTTTTGCCTTCAATATTTCCAAGGCTTCAGGTGAGTAGCCCGGTGCTATGACACCATCGGAAACTTCCCTGTTGATACATCTTGCAGTTTCTTCGTCACAGGTACGGGAAAGTGAGATGAAGTCTCCGAAAGAAGACATCCTGTCTGCTCCCCGTGCCCTGACAAAAGCGGTAGCCAGTGGGGTAAGCTGTTCACTTTTCCTTATGAAGTACATTTTACGTTCTGCTTCGGAAAGCGGGACGGCAACCGCAGCACCGGCGGGGGAAACATGCTTGAAGGAAGTTGCGGCAGGCAAGCCGAGAGCCTGGTCAAGTTCCCGTACCAATTGGTAGCCGTTCAAAGCATCAAGCAAGTTGATGAACCCAGGTTTACCATTATGGACGGTAATAGGCAATTCCTTGTTTCCTTCCATGTAGATCCTGGCATGTTTCTGATGGGGGTTGCATCCATATTTAAGTTCCAGACTATGCATTCCTATCTCCTTTTCTGTTGATCAGATAATCGTCTTCTCCGACAGTTGCTGCATAACAGGAAATTCTGTTGTCTGCATCAAGGCTGTCATAGAGAAGACTGCACAAGGTTTCGGCATCCTGGCAGTGGTTCAGTTCCAGTTTCCTTGGTTCCCCTTGGAATGATGGCAGGGGATCCCCATCATCTTCATAGGTGTGGATGGTGTAACAGGTACCGGGGATAAGGTCTCCATAGGTCCATGAGCTGCGTTCGCATGTTCCGTTTGTCCTGCGCAGGATTGACAGGTAAAGACATCCTTCCTTGAACATGCCGCTGATCCTAGGCGTATAGGCAGGTGCATCATCCTCATATTGTCTGCTTTCCAATGCTTGGCTGAATCCTGTTCCTTCCTGCAGGCCGTCTGCTATGGAATCACTTTGGTCTCCGTTTGTAAAGATTTCCTCAGAGGTGTTCCTGATGATTGCGTTGTAGATGATGAGGTGAGGGTCACTGAGCAGGCTGGGATCATAGGCAACTGTCTTTACGATGTTGCCTGCTTTCCTGAATACCCTGTTCCTGCTGTGTTCGCTTCTGCCCATGATGGCATAGGCGTAGAGCAACTTTCCATCTTCACTTTTACCTGCTACGATCGTCCTGCCTGGATACCGTAGTTTTCCAAAGTATGTCCTAATGTCCATTTTCAAGCTCCTTGCAAAGCATATCTACCGCCGGAGGCAGGATTTTCCACTCTGCTTCTTCCATGACTCGTTTCTGGAGGATTTCAGGAGTGTCTTCCGGTTGCACTTCTACGGCTTTCTGCATAAGTATCTTTCCACCATCAGGAATTTCGTTTACCAGATGTACGGTAGCTCCTGTAAGGGTAACCCCACGTTCCAGCACTGCCTGATGTACTTTCAGTCCGTAGAAGCCTTTCCCGCAGAAACTTGGGATCAATGACGGATGAATATTGATGATACGTCCCTCATGCTTTTTCGTAAAGGCCGGTGACAGTATTTTCAGAAATCCTGCAAGTACGATGACCTCGATTCTGTTTGCTTCCAACAGGTAGTCAAGCTTTTCTTCGAAACCCGGTTTTGAAATGAAATGATGTTCCAAGCCTGCCTTGCTTGCACGTTCAAGGGCAAAGGCATCCTTCCTGTTTGAGACTACCATGGCAAGTTTCCCATAGGAAAAAGGATAATCGATCAGAGCCTGGAGATTTGTTCCGTTTCCACTGACCAGCACAGCAACCGGGATCATAGGATGACCTTTCCGTTTCCATGGACAACGGTACCGATCTGGTAAGCTCCGTCCAGCTGGGCAAGGACAGCTTCTGTGTCCTTGGAAGCTACGGTCAGGCACATGCCGACACCCATGTTGAATGTATTGAACATGTTTTCCTCAGTGATGTTTCCTTTGTCCTGAATCAATTGGAAGATAGCTGGGATCCTGATTTTCTGCATGTCGATGACGGCATCCTGTTCTGGCTTGAGGGAACGTGGAATGTTTTCAAAGAAACCGCCCCCTGTTATATGGGCCACTGATTTTACCAACCCCTTCTCAATGAGCGGCAGTACTTGGCTGACATAGATGCAGGTTGGAGTGAGCAGTGTCTGTGCCAAGGGCTTGTCTAGGACTCCGAATGTCTTGTCCTTGTCCTTTTCCAGGTCAAAGACCTTCCTTACGAGAGAAAAACCGTTTGAGTGGACTCCGCTGGAAGGGAGGGCGACAATGGCATCTCCATCTTCGACCAGTTCCGGCCCGATCATTTTCTTCTTGTCGACTATGCCTACGGCGAATCCTGCGATATCATATTCTCCATTTTGGTAAAAACCAGGCATCTCTGCAGTTTCTCCACCGACAATGGCTGCTTTGGCTGCAAGGCAACCTTGGCTTACTCCCTCTACGATATCGGCTACTTTCTCAGGGATGTTCTTCCCTATGGCTATATAGTCCAGGAAAAAGAGAGGGCGGGCTCCACAGCATATTATGTCATTGACACACATTGCTACGCAGTCGATACCTACTGTGTCGTGTTTGTCAAGGAGAAAGGCAATCTTCAGCTTGGTACCGACTCCGTCCGTTCCTGAAACTAGTACGGGTTGCTCCATTCCTTTTGTATCCAATTGGAATGAACCGCCGAATCCCCCGATCATGGACAGTGCATTCCCTGTCATGGTCTTTCTGACTTTTTCCTTGATCAATTCGACGCTCCGGTAGCCGGCCTTGAGGTCGACTCCGGAATTCTTGTAGCTGAGATTTTCACTCATTTGCTGTTCCTCTGTCATATTTGTCTTTTCGGCCGGTCTTGTCGACCTGCAGTGGATATTTTCCTGTAAAGCAGGCTGTACAGAATCCCTTGCTGGGAATATCTGCAAGTTTGCTGACATTGTCCGTGCTAAGGAAACCTATGGAATCGACATCCAATATCTGTTTCATTTCCTCGTCATTGTATTTGTATGCAAAGAGGTTTTCGCTTGAATCGATGTCAGTACCGAAATAGCAAGGGTACAGAAACTTTGGTGCAGCGGAAAGAAAATGTACTTCTTTTGCACCTTTGCTTCTTAACAGGGAGACCAGCCTTTTGCTGGTAGTACCCCTGACAATGGAATCATCGATGAGGATGACCCGCTTTCCATTGACAACCGAAGTAATGGGATTGAGCTTGATGCTGACAGCCCGTTCCCTGTTGCCTTGTCCTGGTTGGATGAATGTACGACCTATGTACTTGTTTTTGATCAGTCCGATTTCATAGGGAATCCCGCTCTGGCGTGCATAGCCTATGGCAGCATCGATACCGCTGTCAGGAACTCCGATGACCACGTCTGCTTGGATCGGATGTTCAAGGGCCAGGAACCCTCCTGCCCGTATCCGAGCCTTGTGGACACTTATGCCATCCAGCTTTGAGTCCGGACGGGCAAAGTAAATCAATTCAAAGACGCAGAGACTCCTTGGTTTTCCGCAATGGCTTCTGTCACTTTTCAGCTTGTCATTCTGGATGGAGATGATTTCTCCTGGTTCTATATCCCTGATGAACGTACCCCCGATAGCGTCGATTGCACAGCTTTCACTGCTGACAAGATAATGTCCGTCGACACTGCCCAGGCACAGCGGCCTGAATCCGTTGGGGTCACGGGCTGCAAGCAGTTTTCCCTGGGTCATGACTGCAAGGGAGTAGGCACCTTTGATCTGGTCCATTGTCTTGGACAATGCCGCTTCGATCGTAGGTTCCTTCATTCTGTTTCCTGTAAGGATATAGGCAATTACTTCAGTGTCACTTGAGGTATGGAAGATGCAGCCGGCTTCTTCAAGCTGTCTTCTCAGCTGCATATCGTTGGTAAGGTTGCCGTTATGGGCAAGTGCCATGCTGCCTTCAAGATGGTTGATCACAAGTGGCTGGACATTTGCTCTCAGGCTGCTTCCTGTCGTACCATAACGGACATGTCCCAGTGCCATCTGGGCACCTGCCAGCATACTGAGCCTTGTAGTATCAAAAACTTCATTGACCAGACCCAGATCTTTATGTATACAGATCTGTCCGTTTTTGTTTACCGCAATTCCACAGCCTTCCTGTCCCCTGTGCTGGAGGGCAAACAGGCCATAGTAGGTATCAGTTGCAGGATCCCGCCCGCTTGTACCGCTGATGGCGAAGATCCCGCATTCTTCATGCAGCTTTTGCATTTAGTTTGCTCCGAAGATACGGTGATATACTTCCTGATAAGCCTCTTCGACATTCCCAAGATCCCTGCGGAACCTGTCCTTGTCAAGTTTTTCATTTGTCCTGGAATCCCAGAAACGGCAGGTATCAGGGGAAATCTCATCTGCCAGAATGATATTGCCTTCTTCATCCTTGCCGAATTCAAGCTTGAAATCGACCAATGTGATATCATGGTAGATGAAATATTGTTTCAGGACCCTGTTTATCTGGAAGGCATAGGTGGTGATGATGTCCAGGTCTTCTTCGGTTGCAAAGCCGAGTGCAAGGATATGATACCGGTTGACCATCGGGTCACCCAATGCATCATTCTTATAGCAGAATTCAAGCACGGGAGAAGCAAGGGCAGTGCCTTCTTCAAGGCCCAGACGCTTGGCAAGGGAACCCGCGGCTATGTTACGTACGATTACTTCCAATGGGACGATTTTTACCCGTTTGACCAAGGTCTGCCTGTCGTCCAGTTCCTTTTCCAAGTGTGTCGGAATCTCAGTAGTTTCCTCGATGACTCTCATTAGGTGATTGGAAAGCTTGTTATTGATGACACCCTTTCCTGTGATGGTTCCCTTCTTGACACCATTGAAGGCGGTTGCATCATCCTTGTAATCCACAATGCACAGTCCTGGTTCGTCCACGGCCCAGACTTTCTTGGCCTTACCTTCGTACAGCAGTTCTTTCTTTTCCATATTTTCCTCCCGATACTAACAAAAAGGCCTTGCCTATATGGCAAGGTCCTTGTTTTTCCCTAGTATGTTTTCCTTTTGCTTTGCCCTGAGTTCTTCAAGGGCAGTCGCAAGCTGAGCATCGGTGATTGCCAGCATTTGGGCGGCAAGCAAGGCAGCATTCTTTGCTCCGTCCACCGCTACTGTGGCAACCGGTATGCCGGATGGCATCTGTACCGTGGCAAGCAGCGCATCAAGTCCTTCCAAGGAACTTGAAGTGGGAACCCCGATTACGGGGAGTGTGGTCTGTGAGGCAAGCACTCCAGCCAGATGTGCGGCTTTGCCAGCTATGGCAATGATAGTGCCATATCCCTTTTCTCTTGCTTTTTTTGCAAAATCCGTGGCTTCATCAGGGGTTCTATGTGCACTATAGATATTGCATGTATAGTCGATGCCCAGTTCTTTCAGGGTCTGTGCAGTTTCCTTTGCCAGAGGAAGGTCGCTGTCACTTCCCATGACGATGGCTACTTTGTAGTTCATAGGCTCCCTTTCATTGAAAATATGCCGCCAGAGTATCGGCTGTGGAAAAGAATTGCAACAGGAATGGAACAAAAAAAACAACATTTTGGAATTTGTTGCAACAAATGGCAATTCCAATACGATAAATTCTTCTCGAAAGGCTTTTGATGTTGCAGATAAAACAATTTTCCATTTCAAGTATTTCATTTTTGTATTTATACACTAAAAACATAAAGAATGAAAAAAAATAAATATTTATGCATAACTATCTTGATTTTATTGCATAAATATGTATTATGCAGATTAAGGAGAATGATATGATTGAAGTAGGAATCATCGGTGCCACGGGGTATGCCGGTTCACAGTTGACAGCAATACTGGCAAAACATCCGCAAGTGCATCTTTCTCACCTTGCTTCACATTCCTATGCAGGGGAAAAGATGTCTGATATATACCCGGGATTGGCCGGTAGCTGTGATCTTGTTCTTGAGGAAGAAGATCTGGAAAGCTTTGCCAAACGATGTGCTGTAGTGTTCTTGGCACTTCCTGCCGGTATTGCCGCAAAAGAAGTGACGCAGTCAGTTGTGAACAGTACGTTGCTGATAGACCTCGGTGCCGATTTCCGACTCAAGGATCCTGCTTGCTATGAACAATGGTACAAGAAACCAGCTCCTTCTCAGCAAATTCTTTCACAGGCTGTCTATGGGCTTTGTGAGCTGTGTGACCACGATTTGATTTCAAAATCATCTCTTATTGCAAATCCTGGTTGCTATACTACTTGTTCCATTCTCTCTTTGGCGCCTCTTCTTAAATACCATCTGGTTGAATCTGAGGTAATCAATGTAAATGCCTTGAGCGGTGTGTCAGGTGCAGGAAGAGGGGAGAAAGTGGCGAACCTGTTCTGTGAAGTGAACAGTTCCTGCAAGGCCTACGGTGTCAGCAGCCATCGCCATACTCCTGAAATTGAACAGGCGTTGGGTGAACTTTCCGGCCAGAAAGTCACTGTACAGTTCACTCCTCACCTGGTCCCGATGAACCGCGGTATCCTTGCTACCTGCCAGGCAAAGCTGAAAGCTGGAGTCAATCAGATACAGGTCGATGAAGCCTACCACAATATGTATGATGGAAAGCAATTCGTACATCTGATGGGTAAACGACCGCCGGAAACCCGTTTCGTCCTTGGTACAAACAGAGTTGATATCGGGTACGTCATTGATGAAAGGACAGGCTGTTTCATTGCCATGGGGGCATTGGACAATCTTGTCAAGGGTGCTGCCGGACAGGCTGTACAGAACATGAACATCCATTTTGGACTGGAAGAGAACATGGGATTGGAACTTCTGTGTGCCAATCCCTACTGAGTGGGGAACATATGTTTGAAATATTGAAGAAAGGGCAGGGAGGCGTTACTGCCGCCAAGGGCTTCTCGGCAAGTGGAGTTGCCTGCGGCCTGAAGAAACGGAAGAAGGACATGGCAATGATCTATAGTGCAGTTCCCTGTACGTTTGCCGGAGCTTTTACTACTAACCTTGCTGCAGCAGCTCCTGTTGCATGGGATAGAAAGCTTGTTGCTGAAAGTACCACCTGCCAAGCCATTGTCGTCAACAGTGGCAATGCCAATGCCTGTACCGGCGAAAAAGGTTTGTCCGATGCACATGATATGGCAGAAATCACTGCTGAAGCACTTGGTATAGCGGGCAAGCAGGTGCTTGTCTGCTCAACGGGTGTCATAGGCGTTCCGATGCCGATGGATACCATAAGGAAAGGTATAGGTTCCTGCATCGAAGCCTTGGGAACAGACTTGTCCCATGGCTTGGATGCTGCCACGGCAATCCTTACTACCGATACCCACGACAAGCAGGTAGGCGTTACTTGTAAGATCGGAGGGAAGACAGTAACTATCGGAGGCATGGCAAAGGGGTCAGGGATGATCCATCCGAACATGGCTACGATGCTCAGCTTCATTACTACCGATGCCTGTATTTCAAAATCTGCCTTGCAGAAACTTCTTGGGCCTACCATTGCCCAGTCTTACAATATGATCAGCGTCGATGGGGATACCAGTACGAATGATACGGTACTGGTCCTTGCAAACGGACAGAGCGGCGCCACAGAACTTGAGGAAGGCTGTGAAGGATGGGAAGATTTCAAGGATGCCTTTACCTACGTCCATACCTATCTTGCAAAGGAAATTGTCCGTGACGGGGAAGGGGCCGGAACGTTCATTGAAGTTACGGTCCGGGGCGCACGCACACTCAAGGATGCAAGAACCTTGGCAAGGTCCGTTGTCAGCTCCAATTTGGTAAAGGCTGCGTTTTTCGGCAGCGATGCAAACTGGGGACGGGTCGTCTGTGCAATGGGGTATAGCGGGGTCGATTTCGGCATAGGTCATCTCAAGCTTTCCTTTGTCAGCGGAAAGGGAGAGGTGCTGGTTGTCGACAAAGGCCTTCCCATTCCGTTTGATGAAGACTTTGCCAAGCAGATCCTGTTGGAAAAGGAAGTCAAAGTTGTGGCAGAGCTGAAAGACGGCGATGCCACAGCAACTGCATGGGGCTGTGACCTTACGTATGACTATGTCCGTATCAACGGTGATTATAGGAGCTGAAGGGTGAAGGATTCAATTGAAAAGGCAGAGGTATTGATTGAGGCCATTCCTTATATCCAGAAATTTTCGGGTTGCACCGTAGTGGTAAAGTATGGCGGTTCTGCTATGGTCAACCCTGAATTGAAGAAGTCGGTGGTCAAGGATCTTGCCATGCTTAAGTATCTTGGCCTCAATATTGTTGTCGTCCATGGCGGAGGGAAGGATATTTCCTCATTCCTTGAGAGAATCGGCAAGAAGAGCAAGTTCGTTGACGGACAGAGAGTAACAGATGAAGAAACTGCGGCCGTTGCTGAAATGGTGCTTTCCGGTTCGATTTCAAAGATGATAGTCCAGGAACTTGAGGATGCCGGTATCATGGCTGTGGGGATCAATGGGAAAGATGGGCATTTGCTTCAGTGCAGCAGAAAGCCCGGACCGAAAGGTGAAGACATCGGTTTTGTCGGTGAGGTGGAGCATGTCAATACTTCCTTGGTCAGGAACCTGATGAGCGAAGGTTATGTTCCTGTTGTTTCACCTGTTGGTTTCGGTAATGACGGAAAGACCTATAATATCAATGCTGATTACTGTGCTTCCGCTCTTGCAGGAGCCTTGGGAGCCCAGAAACTTGTCTTCCTTACCGATGTCGAAGGCATTCTGAGGGATAAGGATGATCCATCGACCAGGATTGCCCGTCTGACCAGAAGTCAGGCTGTTGATTATCTGGCCAATGGTGTCATAAAGGGCGGAATGATTCCGAAGGTAGAATGTTGCCTTTCTGCCCTTGAGCATGGGGTAACTTCCGTCCACGTATTGGATGGGCGGCTTCCACATTCCATGTTGCTTGAAATCTTTACGACAAAAGGAATCGGAACGATGGTAGTCAAGGATGACGAGGAGAACCAATTATGAGTGATATGCAAGAACTTATATCGGAAGGACAGCAGTTCGTTGCCCATACCTATGCACAGGTCCCTGTGGTGTTCAAGAGTGGGAAAGGTTGCTGGCTCTATGATGTAGATGGAAAGGCGTACCTTGATTTTGTCGGTGGAATTGCCGTCAACATACTGGGATATGGAAATGAAGGCTTGATGTCTGCCTTGAAGAAAGTGCTTGAAGGTGGAGTCCTGCACTGTTCCAATCTCTATTGGAACGAACCCGAAATCACTGCAGCAAAGAAACTGGTAGCCCTTTCAGGAATGGACAATGTGTTTTTCTGCAACAGTGGTGCTGAAGCAAATGAGGCTTCCTTGAAACTTGCCAGGAAATATGGAGCCCTGCATGGGGGAAAATATAAGATTATCAGCATGCAGCATTCCTTCCATGGCCGGACTTACGGTGCTATTACGGCTACAGGGCAAGAAAAATACCATAAGAATTTCCAACCATTGCTTTCCGGCATTGAGTATGCTATCTTCAATGATCTGGATTCAGTCAAAGCCTTGGTCGATGAGAAGACTTGTGCGGTATTGGTCGAACCTATTCAAGGTGAGGGTGGCGTCATCCCTGCAACTGTAGAATTCCTTGAAGGTCTGAGAAAGCTTTGTGATGAAAAAGGTCTCCTGCTGTTGTTTGATGAGGTGCAGTGTGGCATGGGCAGAAGCGGTTACCCGTTCTGCTTCCAAGGGTATGGCGTTCAGCCGGATGTAGTGGCCTGTGCCAAGGCTGTTGCAGGCGGTGTACCTTGTGGTGTCATGCTCAGTCAAGGAAAAGCCAGTACCGTATTCGAACCAGGAGATCATGCCTCGACGTTCGGAGGAAATTTCCTTGCGGCAACGGGTGCCAGCTATATAGCAGATATCCTTGCTGATCCTGCCTTCTGTGCATCAGTGAGGGCGAAAGGTTCCTATCTCAAGCAACAGCTGGAGAAGTTTGTCGAAAAGTATCCGGCACTCTGTGTTTCGGTCCGTGGCAGGGGACTCATGCTTGGTCTGCAACTTGCGATTCCTCCTAGAAAAGTTGTTGATGCTGCTTTTGAGAAACAACTTTTGGTGCTTAGTGCAGGTAGTGATGTGCTGCGCTTCGTTCCGCCTTTGATTGTTTCCAAGGAAGATATTGACAGGTGTATTGCTATCCTTGATGAGGCCTTTGCCTCATTGGCATAATCTGCTTTCATTTTGATAAAAGATCCGACTTGTTTGTTGGGTTGGATCTTTGTTTTACAAAATAGTTATTTATAGAAAGCGTAATTGATTTTGTGACTAAAATCCCAGTTATTACTATATTAGTTCAATATATCAATCCTTTTTAGGAATTATAGTTTGGAATCTTATTTTCAGTATCACAGAGGATGTTGTCAGCCAACTGTACGGTTGGTTCATCAGTTGTTGCCAGTTTTATTTCTTTTTCAAGCGGTATCATGGACTGACGTTCCCAATCTTTGAGATGACTTGGGAAAACAGGGAAATTCCTTTCCTTGAAAGGTTGTGGGACATAAGGTGGCAGGATGCCCAGTTTGTCTTGTTGTACCATTCCGGGATGTCCCCATTCTTTTTCCTAATTTTTTAGTTCTTCATAGTATGGTCTGCTAATTTCTGTATATGTATCCTTTTGATCACAAAGGAGGTTTTCCGCTTCATTACCTGCTTGTGTAAGGTCAAACAGTTCCATCTGTCCGTCACCGAAAAAGTAATTGAACTTGAATTTCCCGTCTGTGATGCTGAGCCATCTTTTATTCCCCTGATTATATTCTATGATTTCCTTGTTTCTGTCTCTTTTCTCTTCCGAGGAGAAAAGGCTTTCTCCTGGCAGTTTGATTTCAGCAGGATAAGAAACTTGGGTTATGTCCAGGAATGTCGGTAAGATATCATATAAATCAATGAAAGCATTGTCACTGACCTGAAGTTCGTTTTCCTTAGGAGGTTTGCAGATGAAAGGAATTCTGCATGCTTGATCATATGGTAGGAATTTCTGGAATGTACCATAGTCGCCGAGCATTTCACCATGGTCTGAAGTGAAGATGACCAACGTATTGTCGTAAAGGTCTTTTTCCTTAAGCTTATCGATGATTTTTCCGATTTGGTAATCGACAAAAGCAACTGAACAGTGATAGAGCCTGACAGCTCTCCTGAATTCTTCACGGCTACTGAACTCTGCAATTGCCTTGTTTCCTTCTGCGATGGCACAGAGCGGAGTCTTTGATGCCAAAGGGGCAGGTAACTCTATATCATCATATAGATGCGCCCAGTCTGCCGGTACATTGAACGGGGGGTGGGGAGCAATGAAGGATGTCCAGTACATGAATGGCCTGGATCCATCCCTTTCTTCAAGGAGAGCAATGGTTTTGTCTGCCACAAAGGAAGAACCATGGAGTTCATCTGGGAGCAAAGACTGTTGCGGCCGCATGTAGAGGTAATTTCTGACACCATGGACAGAAGCTATATTTCCATAGCCATTTGCAGCCAAATACTGCAGATATTCATCGTCTTCCCTGTATTTTGGGTATTCTTCCATGAGATACATTCGATTGAATCCATGGCTGCAACGTACCGGGGCAAAGTGCATTTTCCCTATTGCGACCGTATCATAGCCTGCATTGTTCAAGAGTTCGGAAAGGCCGGAATATTATAGGGAAGATGTTTTTCATCATTGAAATAGTTATGGTCAAAGCCATGGAACCGGCTGGGAAGACCGGTCAGAATACCATGCCTTGCGGGGATGCATGCAGGATTTGGGGAATATGCATTGGAAAATAATTTTCCGTCAGCTGCCAAGGCATCCAGATGCGGCGTCTTGAGCTGAGGATAGCCATAGTAGCCCAAGGTATCTTTTCTTTGTTGGTCGGTAGTAATGAATAGTATGTTCGGTGTTTTCATCTATGTGAGGTGTCCTTGTTCCTTATGGTTTGTTTTATTGGATTTCCGTTGTCGGCTGGGATGGAACTTACGTCGTTTCCATAGGCAATGGGCTTCGCAAGCAGATTTTGCTAGATTGTTTTATGACTATTGATCATATTTATATGTTCATCTTTGTCATTGATGTGATCAAATAGGAAAACCGGCTTTTTTTTATTGATGACCAGTTTCCATCTGCCATTGAAAATCATCTGGTCTTCTTTGTACTGGCTGACGATTGATTCTCTTTTTCTGTTTGAAAGAAGGCTTGTCCCTTCCATTGGAAAATCTGGTTCAATATCTTGGCTGTCTAGGATAGTCGGTCCTAGATCGATAAGTGAAACCAAATCTTGGCAGACAGCACCTTTTCTGTCATCCAATCCTTTGATGACCAATGGTACTTTGACGGCAGGATCTGTGAAATTTTTCTTGTAAAGTCTGCCGTAATCACCGTTCATTTCACCATGATCGGAAGTAAAGACAATGAGGGTATCATCATAGAGTTTCCTGTCTTTCAAAAGCTGGAATATCTGTCTGATCTTTGTATCTATCATTCGGACTTTGCCTGCATAGTTTTTCCTTAGTGCAATTGCTTCTTCCTGCATGATATCAGGATATGGTTTTTGATCATCCCATGAACAAGGTTTTCTGGAAGGCTCGTCCTGAAGTTTCGGACGGGGAGCCGGAAAGAAATCATTATCGAATGGTTCGCTGTACTTACGTGGACTGTCCCAAGGATCATGCGGACCGACAAAACTGACAGCACAGAAAAAAGGTTTGCCAACATCTACGGCTTCAAGATATTCCATTGCTTTGTCCGCCGGATAGACATCTGGGTTGAGATGTTCCGGTAGGATTGACGGAGTATCCCGCCGATGTTTGTTGTCATATCTTTTCTTTTAAGTTACTTTCATAATCATTGACGAGCCTTGCTTTTTCAATTTCCTGATGGAGGTATGATTTAAGCTTACATAGAGTCCTAGGCCCTGGAATTTCGTCTATGACATCGATACCGAGCTCATGTTGGTAGCCTTCCATGTTCCTCTTGTCAGGATATGCACCATTGTAGCTGTAGTCATGCGTCTTCCCGAAGGTACTTGTTTCATAGCCGACTGTCTGCAACTGCCGTATCCAGTTCCCAAGTCCGAGATTGACGATAAGAGGTGAATTGTCCATGATGCCCAGTTGTCTGGGATAGAGTCCTGAGACTCATGTTGATTTCCTAGGCCAGTTTTTCCTTTGTAATGGGAATTCTATATTTTCTTTTGGAGTTGATATCATTTCCATAGGTAAGGAACAGGTAGTTGAGTAGGATATGCCTGTTCGTATATGCCCCGCTGTTGCCCATTGAGGAAATGGATGGATACATTCGCTTTGCAAAATAGGTCACGGCTGTCTTGTATGCACTGAAGTCATTCTCAACCCACTGCCTGAAATCTGATTTTGTCATTCGTAGAAAAACTGATGGCTTTGTTGTTTCTACCGTGGAGGTTGCATACTTTTCTTCTGCAAAAAATTCCAATAGACCTGTAAATCCGGGAGCTTGCGTTACTGCAAAAGAAAAACTTCTGCCATTTTCATACTCATTCAGTACCTGTATCTCTCCTTCAAGCAGTATGTATATGTATTTGTTTTCCATTCCCTTCTGAATTACGGTTTCATTTGCAGGCAACGAAAGGAGTTCTCTTAGTTCTGCTATATCGGCAGGTAGCTGTTTGAACAGGTCTCGGCACCATTGTTTTTTTTTCGATGTATTGCTCAATCTGAATCATGTGTCAATTATAGAAATTGTATGGCACAAAACAATGTCAAATGGCAGATTATCAATATTGTTTGCTGAAATATCTGATTTGTGCATTATTTTTCTTATATATAAAGGACTAACGATTCTTTTTTATAGTTTTTTGGTTGAAGATATTTCTGTTTTTGCTACTTTATTGCCTTTACCTATGGCAGTGTTTGGCAGTTTTTTGTTTCAGGAATGTTTCCGTGAAGATTGTCTGTAGACCATACGAGTGCGACTGAAGAAAGTAGAGAAAGGGACATAAAAAGACTCCCTACGCATGTAAGGAGCCTTAAGCGAGAGCGACGGGTATCGAACCCGCGATCTTCGGCGTGACAGGCCGACGCGATAACCAGCTTCGCTACGCCCTCGAACTTGTGTTAACATATCTGAAAGAAGTCCTGCTGTCAATACCCTTTTTAAAAGTCGTTGATAAATCGTCTGTCACATGGCAAGGAAAGTGGATTTTGTCTAGGGCTGTGCTGTTTTCTGGTTTTTCCTACTGACGATTTCTAAGCATTCTCATTGCATTGAGGATTGCCAGCATGCTTACTCCGACATCTGCAAAGACTGCCATCCACATGGTAGCTAGCCCAAATGCACCAAGGATCAGTATGGCTATTTTTACTGTCAGGGCAAATACAATATTCTGTCTTGCAATTCTTACAGTCTTGCGGGAAATCCTGATTGCCTGAGGAAGCGTTGCAAGGTCTTCACCCATGACAACCATATCACTTGCTTCAATTGCAGCATCACTGCCCAGTGCTCCCATGGCAATGCCTACATCGGCGGTAGCGATTACCGGAGCGTCATTCATTCCATCTCCGATGAATGCTACGGTGCCGCCTTGCTGCTTGATCTTGACAACCTCAGCTACCTTTCCTTGAGGAAGCAGCTGTGCCTTCGCCTCATTGATGCCGACTTCTGCTGCAACTTTGTCTGTATTGGCCTGACTGTCTCCGCTGAGCAGGTAGGTACGTCTGATCCCCAATCGCTTGAGTGCCTGGATGACCTGATCAGTATCTTTCCTCAATATGTCTCCGATTCCTACAGTACCTAGGTACGTACCCTCAGCGGCTACGTGTATGAGTGTTGCTACGGAAGCCATCGGTGCGATTTCATCGTAAGGAAGAGCTACCTGCAGTTGCTTCATGAATTTTTCATTGCCCACCTGGATGAGTCTGCCATCGATTTTTGCTTCCAACCCCATACCTGCGAATTCTTTTGTTCCTGAAAGATGCCGTTGTGCTTCCAGGTCAGTGGTCAGTGAATAATGTCTGTCCTTTCTGATTGTTTGCTGGTTTGCTTCCCATTCTCCTATGATGGATCTTGCAATAGGATGGTTGGACTTGCTTTCTGAAAGTGCAGTGAGCCAGAGCAAGTCTTCTCTACTTGTGTTTTTTGCCGTATATATGCCGATCAATGAAAAACTACCTTTTGTAATGGTTCCTGTTTTGTCAAATGCTACGTAAGTGACTTTTGCGAGCTTGTCCATGAAGCTTGATCCCTTGACCAGTATGCCTTTCTTTGCCAGAGCACCTATACCGGCAAAAAATGTCAACGGTACCGAAATGACCAGGGCACAGGGACATGATACGACGAGAAAGACAAGTGACCGGTAGATCCAGGTATCCAGTGGCTTTCCGAGCAAAAGGACAGGTATTGCAGTGAGGGCAATTGCCGAAAAGACGACAATCGGAGTATATACCTTTGCAAAGCTGCTTATGAATGTTTCGCTTTTTGATTTTTGCTTCCTGGCTTGTTCGACAAGCTGAAGTATCCTGCTGCTTGTTGATTGGCTGAATGATTTCACAGTCTTTGCCTTGATTAGGCCATCATTGTTGATCATGCCGGAAAGCAGCTCGGTTCCCGGTATTGCCTGCATAGGCATTGCTTCCCCTGTAAGAGATGAAGTATCGACTGAAGACTTTCCTTCTTCAACGAGACAGTCGATCGGGACCCTCTCTCCTGGTTTGATTTCCAGCAGTTCCCCGATGAGTACGGTAGCAGGGGCTACCGACAGGACCTTACCATTCCGATAGACTGTTGCTTTGTCACTTACCATTTTTCTCAGGGCGTCGATGGACTGGTTTGACCGGTGCATTGCCCTGTGTTCCAGATATTCTCCCAGCTGGTAAAAAAGCATGACCGCAGTACCTTCAGCCATTTGCCCAAGGGCAAAAGCTCCCAAGGATGCAATGGACATCAGGAATATTTCATCCATGAAGTCTATTTTCTTCATACCTTTGATTGCCTTCCATAGGACATCATAGCCACTGATGAGATAGGCTATGATGAAAAACTTTTGATTTAAAAGGAATCCTAGGGTGAACAGGATACTGCTGGCGACCAGCCTTGTCTGAATATTTGGTTTTTTTTTCATCTGTACTCCGATTCATTTGAATATCTATTCAAATGATTTCTGGTCCAACTATATATGAATAACTGTTCATATGTCAATAGGCAAATTGTCTGAAAAGAAAATTTCGTTTTTTGAGGTGTGATTTAAAAAGATGTATATAGAAGTTCTTGCAGCATGCGCAAAGATGCATCGGTCTTTCAGGTTCTCGGATATACTGCTATGGTTCCGTAAGCATCGACAGCGACTGTACCGCCACGAAGCAGAAAAGGAAAGTGCTTCAGGCCAACATATCTCATTTTATATCTGATCTGTTATTTTGGTTCTATTTGGCAAATGCATTCCCTTTTTTTTATGATGAAACTGAACAAACCCTTCTGCGGTCATTAGCAATTATATGGTAGATAGAGAAAAATGATTTTTGTTTTTCTCTTGTCCTGTTCGTGAGAAGGGTAGGAGAAAAAATGCTTTGAAAAACAACAGGGATTGCAAGGCTAGTAAAGGCAAACTGGAAAAATGTGGGTGAAGTAGGATTCATATGAAGAAAAACCGATGGTTGCTTATCCAAGATCGGAAAAATACTGTTTTGGAAGTTTATACTGAGGTGGATTTATTCTGTGGCTTTTTTTTCAAGCTGTTGGAGGGGTTCAAGTATGGTATGTTCCAGTGCAGAGTTGATGACGGAATCCACATGGCCGTCGTCAAAACTATAGTAGATGTTTTTTCCGTCACGACGTGATTTTACGACTCTGGCTTTTCTAAGCACATTGAGCTGATGTGAAACTGCAGAGGGACTCATGTTGAGCTTTTCACAGATTTCGCTTACACAAAGTTCCTGTCCTTTCAAGACAAGTATGATTCTCATCCGCGTCGGGTCACCGAGCACTTTGAAGAATAGACAACATTTGTGTAGATTGCTTTCGTTGATTTCCATCTGTGTTTCCTGCATAAGCTATTAAAAATATATTCCTTGCGTTCTACCTTCGTCAAGTCATGATTTTCCTCTTGACGGAATGCGATGTGTCTGTGAATATGTCAGGCAGAGTATGATTGTATCTCTGGCAGCAGATGAGGAGGGTATGTATGAATTTCCTTGCTTTCGGTGAAATACTTTGGGATGTTTTCAGTGATGGACGTCGGTTGGGCGGTGCTCCGCTGAATGTTACCGGGCATATAGCAAAGATGGGAGGACAGGCGACTATCATCAGTGCTCTTTCAGATGATGAGTTGGGCAGGGCTGCCCTGTCGGACATACGGGCCTTAGGCATAGATGACAAGTATATCAAGCAGTCAACATATCCGACAGGCAGGGCCGATATTGTCCTGGACTCCAATGGTGTTCCTACCTATGAATTCAATGATCCTTGCGCTTGGGATGATATTACTCTTACATCGGTACAGCTTGCAGAACTGGCTTCCTGCCAATGGGATGTATTTTGTTTTGGCACTCTTGCCCAAAGATCCGAGGGTTCGCGCAGGACGCTTGAGCAGTTGCTTGATGTGATTGATAGCAGGATTTTCTTTTTTGATGTTAACCTCCGTAAGCATTTCTACAGCAAGGAAATATTGAAGAATGGAATTTCAAAGTGCAACATTCTCAAGATGAATGATGAGGAAGTCCCTATAATTGCAGAAGCGTTGGGCTTCACGGGGGCAGACATTCCTTCACAGATTCTTGAAAGTCACACAACAATGGATATCATCCTTGTTACAGAGGGCAAGAAGGGCACTACAGCCTATACCAGGACGGGAAAGGTTCATAAGGATGTTGCCAAGGTGAAAGTCGTGGATACCGTAGGTGCAGGCGATAGCCTGTCAGCGGGATTTCTGTTTTCACTGTCAAAGGGCGACAGCCTGACAGATGCCGTGCGCAAGGCTTCCGACCTGGCTGATTTTGTCGTATCGCATGCCGGTGCCATTCCTGAATATGACCAATCAGTCCTTTCAATGTGGAAATGAACAGAAGTGGATATCGGGATGTCCTTCCGATATACGTTGGGCAACCATGCCGGAGCGGAAGAAAAATCTTTGTGTCGATTACCGTGTTCGGATGTTGTATACGTTGTGACTCAATAGAGAGGGAGTATATATGAAACCGACATTGGTAGTAATGGCTGCAGGATTGGGCAGCAGATATGGTGGAGTAAAACAGATTGATTCTGTCGGACTCAATGGAGAGACTTTGCTGGATTTTGGGGTATATGATGCCCAGAAATCCGGATTCGGCAAGGTCGTATTCATTATTCGTAAAGATATTGAAGCTGATTTCAGAGAACGGCTTTTTGATAGGATAGCCGCGAACATGGATGCCAGCTATGTCTTTCAATCCCTTGACAGCCTGCTGACACCTACACAGATTGCTATGAGCAAAGACCGACATAAACCTTGGGGTACCATGCAGGCTGTGCTCTGTGCCAGAGAGCTTATCCATGAGCCGTTCTGCGTCATCAACAGTGATGACTACTATGGGCGGCAAGCTTTCAGCCTCATGGAAGAACATCTTTCACACCTTGAACCTGACAGTTGCGAACATGCAATGGTCGGTTATATCCTTGAGAATACTATGAGCAAAACAGGTTCTGTATCCAGAGCAGTTTGTCAGGTCAAGGATGGTTTCCTTACCAGCATGAGGGAGAATACCAGCATTGAGTTTGTGGGTGACCAGATAATCAGCCACTTGGATGGTAAGGATTTTGTGCTGAGTGGCAAGGAATGGGTTTCCATGAATTTCTTCGGTTTTGCAACTTCAGCATTTGACCATTTTGAAACTTACTGGCATGAGTTCTTGGAAAAGAATATTACGACAGAGAAGAAGGAATGCTATTTGCCGGAGGGAACGAGCTGGATGGTTGCCAATGGTTTCGGACGTTTGCGATTCTATACGACAGAAGAAAAATGGTTCGGCATGACCTATGCACAGGACCGCACGTTGGTCCGTCAGGCTCTTTCTGCCAAAATTGATGAAGGCTATTATCCGCGCAGGCTATGGAGGGAATCATAGCTTTGCAGAGAAGTCAAGGTTGGCTTTGCTTAGACCGTCAAGGAGGGGTATGCAGTCTGTGGCAACGACCAGAGTGCCAAGGATGTCTTTCTTGAGGAATCCTTCTTCCATACTGTGTCGCAGTTGTTGCAGCAGGCCGTCATAGAATCCGTCGATGTTCAGTATGCCGACCGGTTTCCTGTGATAGCCGAGCTGAAGCCACGTATAGACTTCCATCAGCTCTTCATAGGTACCGATACCTCCTGGAAGAGCTATGAAGGCATCGGCACGGCGGTACATCTGAGCTTTCCTCTCATGCATGTCCTTGACGATGATTCTTTCCGATTCAACCTGCTTGTTGCAGACTTTCGGAAGGTTCAGGCTTTCCGGGAGTATGCCGATGACATAGCCACCAAGAGATGAGAGCGTATCGGCCGTTTTTCCCATAAGGCCTAGGTTGCCGCCGCCATAGATGAGACGTATGTTTCTTTTGTATAGTTCTTTTCCGAGGTTGACTGCTTCTTCCGTGAACTTTTGATTGTTCCCTGTGGAACTTCCGCAGAAGACGGCAAGTGAATTGATAATATTCATAGGTAAAGCATAGGGAAGAATGGGAATCTAATCAACAGGAAGAAATATCGGAAGGATTTTCAGGCTGAATTATAAAAAAAAGAGGAAAAAAGTAGAGAATTTGTTTTTTTTGCATTATAATACTCTCGTTGCTGGTATTCCTATGGAGATTTGTTGAGTGTAACAGATAGTGGGTATATACTGTTTTCTGTAGCAGAAGGGCAGTAGTATTTTGTTTTTCTGTTGCTTGGAATCGTTTGGAAAGAGGGGATGCCCTGAACTTACTTCATGCAACATATTTTTATTATATTGCATCCAAGGAGAAAGAAAGAATGAAAAAGAAGTATCTGACTGTATTGGCTTTGTTGCTATTGCTCCCGTCGATGGTTTTTGCTACAGAAGTGGCAATTACATGGGAATGGATGCAGGATGATCCAAATGTCACATGGTTCCGTTACCAGCTTGATGGTCAGGATTCCAGCAAATGGACTGTTGTCCCTGCTGATACGACATCCTATACGGTCCAGCATCTTGATGGTTCGAAATCCTATACATTATATCTTCAGCAGAGTTATGATGGCATGAATTGGTCGGGAAGTTCCAATTCCGTAGCCAAAGCCTATGATCAACCAGTTGAAGAAGCTGCGGCTCCAGTACAGCCGGTAGCTGACGAGCAGGTAGCGGCCGCTGCATCTACGGAAACGGCAAAGGCAGCATCAACGGCCGAAAGTGAATCTGCAGCATCTGTTGCCGAGAAGACTGAACAGCCTGCTGAAACTGAAGCACAACCTGCCGTGGCAAGTCAGCCTGAGGAAGTTCCTGCTGTATTGACGGAACCTGCTGCTGAACAGCCTGCTGCTGCACCAGTAGTTGCAACAGAAGAAGCACCGGTTGTCTCAAAGAAGAAGAGCAGTGGCTTTGCTCCTTCCATTTCCTTGAATGCAGGTGCCCTATGGCTTTCTGATGATGCGGTTTTCACTGCTGCTTCTGCTGGTGCCTATGAATCATATGCCTTCCAGGCTGGTGGTATCATTGGTCTGAATAGAATTGTCAGCTTGGGTAGCAATCTGAGCCTAGGCATTGATCTTCGCGGTGATCTGATTGGGTATATGCCTACCGGTGGCAGTGTTTCCGATCTGGAGTTCTCTGGACGGCTTACCTTTATTCCTGAACTGGAGTATACACGTGGCAGGTTTGTTGCCAAGATAGGGCCGCTGCTTGGCTTGAATGTCGGAGGGACATCTTCCAAGTATCATCTTGAGGCTGACATTGACACGGATTACAGTGACCATTTTGCCCTTGAGTATGGTGCATCTCTTGGTTTAGGTTATAAACTGACCGATCACTTGATGCTGAACCTACAGGCTGAGGCAAGGCATGCCACACTTGACCGTTCCGTTACCGAGGCATGGTACTTTGGCGGAGGATTGGGAATCGGTTATACGTTCTGAATGTAGAGTTTTTATGAATATAGAGGGTAACAGAAATTCTGTTGCCCTTTTTCTGTAGTAAAAAGAGTGATTTTGATTGAAAACAAGGATCTATCTGCTATGGATAACTCTTGACGATAGGTTTTTCAGTTTGTATCATACGTCCATGAACGGATATGCTTCATTTGCTGTTTTTCTTTGGAAATACATGGTGTGAAGCGTAAGATGATAGCGGAAGTTTTTTTGTAGAATCATCAATGCAGAAACTTCTGCATGGTTGGAACTTTTCCAATGTAACAGAAAAATGAAAGCGGTACAGGTATGGTAACCGAGGAACAGGTCTACATGACTGTCCGCCAAGCTCATGACATCAGATTTGATGCTGTTGATTGGATTAGGTAGGATGAGAACAGGGAATATCCTGTCGAAAAAGCCTAGTTCCTGAGGCAAAGAGAAATGGAACTGGGAACGGATGACCGAAGGTAGGTAAGACGTTTATATGAAATCAGGCCGAATGCAGCGTTGCATCGACTATATAAGGTTCAATCAGGAAGCAGAGGGCTTTGCTCTCTCGGAAGATGAGGAAGCAGACATACGACGTCTGTTCGACGGGGAAGTAAGTGCTGACGGTCTGATACAGACCTTTATTGAACGGGAAGGATTGGCAGATGAACATTTTATCCCGCAGCCACCTGACAGGTCTTTCTATCCTGGCACTCATTGCTTGGTGAATTATTTTAACCTGAAAAACAGAAACAAGTTACGGAAGCTGGTAATCTATGCTGTGTCCGTCAGGACTGCCCAAATGCTTGCAGAGCCTTTTGACGGAGGATATGACTTTGATTACCTGAAGGCAATCCATGAACATCTGTTCGGAGATATCTATCCTTCTGCAGGAACCATACGTACGACACTTGCTGCCAAACGTACAGAATTCTGTAGGCCGGAATATATTGAAGCTTCTGCAAAAGATATTTTTGACAGACTAGCATCTGATCATTTTCTCCGCAAGCTTGATCGTGATATTTTCATCAGTGACCTTGCATATTATATGGGAGAAGTTGAAGCACTCCATCCGTTCAGAAGTGGCAATGCCCCGGCAACGAGATTGTTTTTCATTGACCTGGTGTATCAGGCCGGTTATCGGTTGGACTGGGGCGAAGCGGATGCTGATAGATTGCTTGAAGCTGATATCTGTGCCATCGACGGTGATTATCAGCAGCTGATTGATGTACTTTCAGAAATCCTAGTCACTGCCGATTGAACATTTCTTGGTAAAACAGAAACAATTTCCTACAGGTCTGGATGCTTCCGGACGTTGGTTTCCTGATATGGGAGGCAACGTCCGGAAAAAGCTTATTTCGGTGTTTTTCTGATGATCACTTTTCTGACGACCTTCGCATCATTGACCTTTATCACAGCTCTTTCCTTGATAAGGTAACATTGATGGATTTTCTGGTTGTTTTCAAAGTCATCGCCTATGGTTTCTGCAGAAATATCCCGTACGTCAAAATCCTGCCAGATGTAATCATCCAGTATGAACTTACGGAAATTATTACTGAAAATCAGGACACCTGCGGGAGCAAGATGCATCATGCAGGCTTTGACAAGTCTGCGTTGGTCGCGCAATACGTCGAATTCATCTCTTCCTGTACCGTTTGAGAAAGTCGGCGGGTCACAGAAAATGACATCAAAACGGTCATAGGTATCGTAAAGATACGTCAGACAGTCCTGCTTGTAGAAAAAGTGATTCATTCCAGTCAATCCGTTGAGTTCCATATTTTTCTGAGCCCAGTCCAAGTATGTGGAAGATGTGTCAACTGAAACAGTACTGAGTGCACCACCCAAGGCTGCCTGTACCGTAGCAGTACCCGTATAGCAGAACAGATTGAGGAATCTTTTTCCGTTGCATATCTGCCCGATCATCTTGCGTACCGGACGATGGTCAAGGAAAATGCCAGTATCCAGATAATCGGTATAGTTGACCAAGTATCTGGCTCCGTTCTCATGGATGATGAAAAAGCGGTTCTTGTTGCCAAGCTTCTGGTACTGGCTGAGACCTTTTTGCCTGCTGCGTTCCTTGACATGGATGTTTTCGATATCAATTCCCGTTGCCCTTTCGGTTGCATCAATCAGTTCCTGGAGCCTTCGCTCAGTATCTTCCTGAGGAATTGAAGCAGGAGCTGCATATTCCTGGAGATTGATTACCTTGTTCCCATAGACATCTATCGCCGCGTTGTATTCTGGAATGTCGGCATCATAGATTCTGTAGTTCGTAACTTGCTGCGCTTCCATAAGCGGACGCAGATGCTCGAGGTTCCGGCAAAGCTTGTCATAGACGATCTTGGCTCCTTCGCTCAAGGGCCGGGCCAGCCTTTCCGCTTTTCTCTGCATTGCCTTTTCAGCCAAAGCTGCCTTTTCTTCCTTACTGAATACATAGTAATGGGCAATCTGACAACCTATGTTTCCGTTCAGGACACGATTTGTCCTATCTGGTTTCATGTTGACGAAACTGAGCAGTTCCTGTGTACCACAGAGGATGGAAACATACCAACCGCCATAGAACGTATTGATGGTTTCTCCCATTTTTGAATAGAGGCTTTCCAGTCCATGTGATTCCAGTCTGATTCCATAAGGTGGATCGGTGATGATATATCCCTTTTCGGCAGGAACATCATCGGCTGTCGTCTGTGTGAAATCTTTCACGGCAAATTCAATCTTGTCATCGACACCAGCAGCCTTTGCATTCTTTTTTGCAATCTCTATCGCCTGAGGATCGATGTCCCAACCGTAGAATTTGAATTTTCGGCTTGCGCCTTCTTCTTCATCCTTGATTGCCTGGTCAAGTACTTTCTGCCAGATTTCCTCATCATGGATGGGGAGTTTCGTAAAGGCATATTTGTCAGGGTCTATCAGACCCGGAGCTACCTTGCCTTCCCAAAGGGCTGCTTCAATCAAAACAGTTCCTGCTCCGCAGAATGGATCAAGGATTACAGGTGGTTCCGTCTGCTGGGGATTTTCAAGTATTTTCCTGACTTCACTTCGTTTGACCAGAGTTGCTGCCAGAGATTCCTTGAGTATGGCATCGGTAAAGGCAATGCGATAACCTCTTCGGCTCATTGATTTGCCGCTGAAATCAACATAGTAGGTGACCTGTTCATTTTTTACCGAGATATGGAAAGTGACATCAGGGTCATCCCTGCTGACATCCGGTCGTGTACCGTCATATTTGTCCCTGATACGGTCAACGATGGCATCCTTCAGCCTGATAGCTGCAAAATGACTGTTTTTCAGCCATGGACAGTCCCATACCGAGTTCGTGATAGTAAATGTTTTTGTCGGAGAAAGCCATGTTTCCCATGGAATCTTGATTGCTGCTGCATAAAGTTCATCCGCATCATGTATTTCAGAATTCTCATAAAGTGCCAGCAATAATCTTGAAGCACATCTGGATTGCAGACAGAACCTATAAGCGGCTTCAAGGTCGCCTTCCCATTCTACGCCACCGCTTGTAATCATGAAGTCAGTAGCGCCGGCTTCCTTTACTTCCTGTTCCAGAATGTCTTCCTGGTTGGCTGCACACGTTGCATAAAAAACCATATTTACTCCTTGACTGCTGCTACTTCAGCAGTTTGATCAGTTCGTCCTTTGTGAACTTGTATGTTGAATTGCAATTGAAGCAGACCAATTCCAAGGGAAAAGGTCCGTTTGCAAGTATATCATCTTTTTCCTTTCGGGGAAGCTTTGAGAGGTAATGTGCAAAGTTTTCTTTTCTGCAGGGGCAGAAGAACTGTACCGGCGTACTTGACAGATATTCGGCAGTCGGAAAATTTTTCTGTACGTAATTCCTGACTGAAGAACCTTCTGCAAGCTGTCTGCCTAATGAGGGCAGTTGCTTTGCTTTTTCTTCGATTTCAGAGAGTACATGGTCCTTGCACTGCGGAAGGATCTGGAGAAACAGTCCTCCTGCTCCTTTGATCGTACCATCCCCGGCAAAGTCAATGGAGAGGAAGAACAGGGACGGAGTCTGTTCGCTTTCCCTGAAATATAGAGAAAGATCCTTTGCAAGGTTACCATACTGCAGCATGACCTGTCCGGTAAAAGGTGCCTTGTTCCCTTCGATAAGCTTGGAGACTGACAGGAAACCAGGTCCGAAAAGGGGACTTATATTTCCGTTTTCCAAAGGTTTTTCCGGTACTATGGGATGATTTTTCAGATAACCGCGCACCCAGCCTGTTGCACAGGCTTCTACGTATATGCCCTTGATCGGTCCCGCACATTCAACGGTCAGCTGTACCCTGTCTTCTCCCTTGACCGTAGCACAGAGCAGAGCCCCTGCGAGATAAGCCTGGCCCAGTATGTACGAATCAAGGACGTTCAGCTTATGGTTCGCGCGCATTTTGTTAAGCATGAGGCTGCCGTTGACGGCAGTACAGCGGACTTGGGAATCATACAAGAGAAAGGTTTCCCTGCTGTCTGCTGAAATCGAGGCAAGATGCTGCCTTAGGCTTTCGTTTTCAATCTGTGAGTCAATCATACCTCAAGAGATTAGGATAAAGCTGTTTTTTGCACAAGTATCAGAGGTCTCGATCTTACCTGATATTTGATTGCTTATATACAAGTTATCAGATAAATATCAGTTCTTTGTATCTGTTGTGACTATTTGGGACCTTTGTCTATTCCTTTTTTTTGTCTGTAGCCTTGAAGTCTTTAATATTGTATATTCATAAAGGAAAGATCTATGTTTTGCTTATGAACTTCAACAGTGCAATATAGTGTTTTCCTTATCCAATTAGTTTAGGAGAGAAAAATTGAAGCAATATCAAAAAATGATATTTGCCATACTTGCGGCTGGTTTTTTTTTGTTGCCAGCTTTTGGACAGCGATTGGAAGATATGATGCAACAAGCATTGAAAGATAGCCCTCGGATAAAAAATCTGGAATTGGCAAAAGATAGCATCATGCTGTCCATTCGCAGCAATGAATTGAAGAATGACAAGGTAAGCTATACGGTCCGGCCTTCAGGTTCTTATGTTGACAACCATTCGACCAGCCTGAATTCAATCAACTTTGGACAAAGCGGGAATGATTTGGTATCAATCACCATTCCGGGTTCCCATACCGCAGAGAGTGCAGAAGATGCCGAAGATACCACGGTAATAGGACTTGGTGCCTGGGGTGGCTTGGAAATAGGAGACAGCGGTCCTGCTGGTGAGGTAGGCGCCTCTGCAGGCATTGCCCATACGTTCCTTTTTGGCAATTATGACGAACTTGCCAAGCAACTGAACAACAGAAAACTGGAATTGGGGGCAACCCAGACTTTTGAAAGGGGAAAGAACAGCTTTTTGTCTTCATTGCTTTCATATGTCCGTTCTTCTGTGGCGGCTGAAAAAAAACAGGCTCAGGTAACCTATGAAAAGAAAAAGCTTGAAGAGACTGTTGCCCATGGTCTGGAACTGCAGGAATATGACAAGACAAGCCTGACCTATAAATCCAAACAGGTCCAGGTCAAATCCTATGAGGGTACCTTGGAAAGCTTGCGTCAGCAGCTTGACAGCCTGCAGAAACAGTTTGAGGCTTATGCTGGTTTTTCGTATGTACCGCTTGATCCTGATGATATTGCAGCACCTGCATTGGCAATGCCTGAAGAGGTGCAAAAAAGTCTGTCATACCAGATTGCAGAACTTAAACTTCAACTTGCACAGGCGGACTATGACCAATATGGCATTATGGACAAAAGGACAAATATGGCAATTTCCGGGAAGGTAAGTGCAATGTCCACGCCCGGTTATTACTATACGTATACAGGGACTGATGGTTCTGAATACCAAGTGTTCATCGATGACGGTTATGCGACTACGACAGGCTCTGTCGGTTTGCAGTACAATGGCAGAAACTGGAGCCTAGGTGGAAATCTTCAGGCTAATGTAGTATATGATGACGCTGAACTTAGCCTAGGGACTACGAGTCTGACTCTTTCAGGGAGCTTCAGCAATGATGTGACAACCAGCAGACGCAAATTGGAACTGGAGACTGCCCGAAATACCATCAATGTAGCCCAGCTTGACCTGGAAGATCTGCAACGGACTGAAGCCAATGATTGGGTTGCATTTTCCGATGATGTGGCTGATTGGCAATTTTCCTATGAACAGCAGAAAAATACGTTGCAACTGGATAAGGAAAACTTGACATTGCAGGAGTCTTTGCAGGCCCATGGCCTGGCTGATCAATCCACAGTCGATGATGCAGCACAGCAGGTGACATCAGATCGATATGATCTGATGCTGATGGAAATTGACGGGTATGTACTGGCTTTGAAAGTCGATGCCCTTATGTTGTAGGAAAGGAAAAATGGCAAATATATATATGGACGATGAAAACGGAGATGGAAAGGGACCAGATACTGAATTTCAGGTCCGTAACCAGTTGAAGAGGCAGTTGCATCGCAAGCGGGTAAAGAAGCTGGTCATCTGGCTGATTGTCCTGGTTCTGGTTATCTCTACGTTGTATCTGTATGGCTTTTTCAAGACCAACCATAGGTTCCCGTGGAATGATGCCACATCTGAAGCTGTCCGAATCCCAGATAATTACATTGAAGCTCAGGTAACGGAAAGTACTATGCAGCCTACCATAGATGTTGCCGGCTATGTGGTACCCTATGATAGCCAGGACGTCATCCTCCGTACTGACGGTGCCATTACCGCAGTAAATGCAAAGGAAGGTGATGCTGTCACGAAGGGTGAGGTACTTGCCACGGTAGATGATACTTATCAGCAATATCAGATAGCGAGCATACAGGCACAGCTTGACAGTGCCAGGCTGACAGGCAACAAGAATCAGGCAAGACTGCTTGAAATGCAATTGACCAATGCCAAGAACAATCTGGTCTATACGACTGCTACGGCTAATTTTGACGGGGTTGTCGCAACGTGTGACTGGGAAGTCGGTGATTATAATGTAGCCGGCACTACTGACAACAAGATGATTGTCGTTGACCTTTCCAAACTTAAGGCAACCGTTGATGTCGATGAACTGGATATGAAATATGTAAAGGTTGGAGAAACTGCTGACTTGAACTTTGACGCGATTCCTGCCGCTACCATAGAAGCACGTGTCTCAAAGATTCCTATGCTTGGTACCTACACTTCACAAGGTATAGGTACTGTCAGGGTAGAACTTACAGTAGATAACCCTCCCAAGGGCCTTTGGTCCGGGTTTACTTTCAGCGGTACCATTTCCAGCAATGCTGAGGTAACCTATGTGCTGATACCACAAGCTGCGGTACGCAGTGAAAATGACAAGAGTTTCGTGACCAAGAAAGGATCGGACGGTAACCTGACTGACATAGAAGTCAAGGTAAGATACCTTGGGGAAGGCAAATGTCAGTTGCTGAGCGGGGATGTCAAGGTCGGGGACACCTTGGTAATCAAGAAGTCATTGACCTTGGCGCAATTGATGAAGGAAACATCAAATGAATAGAAGACCTGTCATACAACTTGAAGATGTCAGGCGCTATTACATCGTAGGTGATTTCTGCGTCAAGGCACTTGACGGGATCAGCTTGGATATCATGGAAGGGGAATTCACTGCTATCATGGGGCCTTCCGGGAGCGGAAAAAGTACGATGATGAATCTTATCGGTTGCCTTGATACACCGACAAGTGGGACAATCAGCATCGATGGGGAGGATACTGCCGGCATGAATGAAATTGAACTCGCCTATATCAGGAACCATAAGGTCGGGTTCGTATTCCAGCAGTTCAATCTTCTTGGTAAACTGAATGCATTGCAGAATGTCGAAACGCCGTTACTTTACAGCGGCATACGCCCTAGGAAAAGAAAAGAGTTGGCCCAAGCTGCATTGGAACGTGTAGGACTTGCAGAAAGGATGTATCATAAGCCCAATGAGTTGTCCGGCGGACAGAAACAGCGGGTGGCTATAGCAAGGGCTTTGGTCGGCAATCCTACGATTCTTCTTGCAGATGAACCTACGGGCGCATTGGATTCCAAGACTGGTGTCAGGATCATGGAATTGTTTGAGCAGCTCAATGCGGAAGGAAGAACGGTTGTCTTTGTTACGCATGACAAGGCCTTGGGTGATCGTTGCAGACGACAGATACATCTGAGGGATGGAAAGATAGAGGAGGTACCACGCCATGTTTTTTGAAAACATCAAGCTTGCTTTTTCTGCTATGCATGGCAGCAAGATGAGGACCTTCCTTTCTTTATTGGGAATTGTAATCGGCGTAGGTGCTGTGGTTGCAATTCTCAATCTTGGTAGCAGTGCAAGCAGAAATATCAAAGAGAGTTTGGCTTCCGGTGGTACCGATGTCATTACAATCTGGCCCGCACAGAATGAACGTAACAATGAGTTTTTTTCATCTTCGTTCGGACAAAAGCTCCAAGAGAGATTTCCCGGTGTTGAAAATGTGTTATCTTCCATGCAGGGAAGTGCTTCTGTCCGTTATCAGGATACGGTTGCAACCTACAATGTGCTCGGTATTGATTCCTCATATTTTCCGACGGAAAAACTTGGTTTTTCCTTTGGCAATGCTTTTTCAATGGAAAGTGCCCTTATGGGACGTCAGGTAATTGTCCTTGGGGAGAAAGTAGCAGAGAAGTTGTTTACGGAAGGAAATCCCATAGGTAAGGTAGTTTTCCTATCTGCAGACCAAGGAAGGCCCTTGGCCTTCAAGGTAGTCGGGGTACTTGCACACAAGGATCAGAATTTTTCCATTGATGTGAATTCCATGGTCTATATTCCTTTCTTGACTTTCAGGCAGAAATTCCTGAAACTTCCCCAGGTTTCGATGTATACGGTCAAGATTGCTCCTGGTTTTGACACCATGAAAGAGTCTGAACAGATTACACAGTTTCTTGATTCTGTAGTCGGTACCGATGGATACGGAAGTTTTTCCCCTGCAATGCTGGTTTCCATGGCAAGTAGCATAACAAAGACATTGTCCTTATTTCTGGCTGCCATTGCTGCAATCAGTCTTTTGGTCGGTGGTATCGGCATCATGAATATTATGTTGGTATCAGTCATTGAACGTACAAGGGAAATCGGAATTCGGAAAGCAATCGGCGCAACGCCGTCAATCATACGTGGGCAATTTTTGGTTGAAGCTGTTACCCTGACACTTTTCGGTGGAATCTTGGGAACTGTCTTCGGGATATTGATCAGCTATGCGGTAACTACCGTAGCTGGTTGGCAACTCTCTTTTTCGTTTTCCTCTGTTGCAATAGCCTTGGGGTTCAGTATGTTCGTGGGAGTCTTTTTCGGCTGGTATCCGGCTATGAAGGCATCGCGGCTCAATCCCATCGATGCTTTGAATTTTGAATAGGGGGCGGAGGTTATCTGCGTGAATAAACTGGTTAAGAATTTTTCTAGGAAAAATGATACGAAGGAAGGACGTGGGGATCTGGCTCTTGCCGGTTTTGGTTTCCTCGTCGCGTATCTGGCGTTATTTATCCTGCTGGTCTTTTTTGTCAGTGCCTTGCAAGATAGGGAAGACCTGATGATGCAGAACAATGCTGAAAAAGCTTTCAATACAGCAATTTTTTCCATCCAAGACAGTGAAGTCAATGCAATGAAGGCACTGAAGGAAAATGGCATACTTGGCGTGGGTATCTATTCCCAGCTTGGGTCAAAGATCTTCAGTGAAGGGGATGTACCCTTGTTTTTGCCGTTGGATTTCATCAATGATGCCAAGAATTGGGAAGATGTAAAAACCCAGGGCAAGGCACAGTTCAATAGCAAAACCAAGAAAGTTGAGTATGTCAGGATGATTGACCGTGCAGCCATTTCTTCCTACGGCATCAACTTGACAAGTTTGGAGCCGACCCTTTCTTCCCTCCCTTCCATTTTCTCTGATGTCCTCTATATTGCTTTGGATGGAACCGCTTATCATCAGCGGATAATGCAGATGAGGCTGTTGCTGTTGCTTGCCTTGGTATTCCTTACATTGCTTTTCCTGTTTATTCTCCATATCTATATCAGCAACAGAAAATACAGGCAGACACTTGAAAGGCAGCGTAGCTTGGTAAATCTTGGACAGGCTGCAAGGACACTTACCCATGAGATCAAGAACCCGCTCAGTGCCATAGCAATACAGGTAGCTATTCTCCGCTACCAGACCGGCGGACAGTATACTTCCAATCTGGATATCATCGAAACGGAGACAAAAAGGGTGACTGATCTGACTGACAAGGTCAGTGAGTTCCTCCATAATCCGAAAGGAAATCCAAAGGATATACCACTGAGGGCATTCTTCTCTGATCTGATCGGCAAGTTCAGTCAACAGATTGATTTTTACATCGGTGAAGACTGTACTATCTGGTTTGATCCTGACAGGGCTCGCAGTGTTTTTGAAAACCTCATGAAAAATGCACTTGAAAGTGGGCCTGATCCCCAAGTGGAGGTTGTAATTTCTCAGGAAAAGAAAAAGAATATGGTTGTGATTGAGGTAAAGGATCGTGGAACAGGATTGCCTGTGGGCGCTGAGGATAAGATATTCAATCCTTTCTTTACGACGAAAGAAAAAGGAAGTGGTATAGGGTTGGCCATTTCCAGCCAGTTTGTAAAAGCTCAGCAGGGTACATTGACATTATTTCCCCGTGAAGGGGGTGGTACTGTCGCTAGGGTAGTGCTTCACAAAGGGCGAAGTCTGCCATCCTTTACCGAAGAATGACATGTGATAAGGGAAAGGTTAATGAAAATTCTTATTGTAGATGACGAAGTGAATATCAGAACGAGCTTAAGCCAGTTTTTTGCAGTTTGTAAGATTGAAAGTGACAAAGCTGAAAATGGTTTGGCAGCCCAGAGGATGATCGGAGAAAACGACTATGACGGTATGGTCGTAGACCTGAAGATGCCTGGAATGGATGGGTTGACACTTATCCATTGGCTTAGGGAAGAAGGGTATGATATGCCCGTGATTATGGTCAGTGCACATGGTGATATTACAGATGCAGTATCTGCTCTCAAAGGGGGTGCGGCAGATTACATCGTCAAGCCTTTCAATCCTCAGGAACTTGTAGAAAAACTGAAGAAAATGGTTGAAGCAAATACCATCCGCAGGCTTGTCGATAAGGAAATTCCGATGGATTCTTCGACATTCATTGGTGAAAGCAAGTCCATGATTGACATAAAGAAGATGATTTCGCTTTGTGCAAAAACCAAGTCCAATGTACTGATTACCGGCGAGAGCGGTACAGGAAAAGGTGTTGTTGCAAAGGAAATCCATAACCAGAGCATCGGAGACAATGGTCCGTTCCTTTCAATAAACATCGGCGGTGTTCCTGCCAATCTGATTGAAAATGAACTCTTCGGACATGAAAAAGGTGCCTACACCGGGGCTACGACCAGCAAGGCAGGTTTGTTTGAAAGTGCAGATGGCGGGACGTTGTTTCTTGATGAATTGGGGGATCTTCCCTTGGAACTGCAGGTAAAATTACTTACGGTCATCAATGATCGGGAAGTCCAGCGGCTCGGTGATACAGTCAAACGACCGATCAACGTACGTATCATTGCGGCAACCAACAAGAATCTGGAAGATATGGTAAGAAACGGAAAATTCCGAGAGGACTTGTATTTCCGACTCAATGTGCTGAGAATCCAGATACCCCCCTTGCGGGAACGCAAGGAGGATATCCCGTTGCTGGCTGCAGGAATTATCATCAAGCTTAAGGAAAAGAACATGGATCTTGGCATTACCGGTTTTTCGCCTGATGCAATCGAAAGGCTCAAGGAAGGAGAGTACTATGGCAATGTCCGGGAACTTGAAAATGTCATAGAACGCGCAGTGCTCTATGCAGATGACAATATTATCCGGGCTGATGATATCAAGCTGCAGGAATCGGTAATCAGTCCGAATATACAGCCGAGCGTGACCCAAGCCGGGGCGTTTGAGATGCCGCACAAGAAAGTAGAAGTCAAGAGCCTGCGGGAAGTCGAGAGGGAGACAATCGTCGAATCCTTGCATCGTTGGGGTGGAAACAAATCCCAGGCTGCCAAGGAACTTGGTATCAGCCGAAGGACGATTCTCAATAAGATTGCCGAATATGACATCAAGGAATATAACAACAAGCAGAAGTAATGGAGGAAAAAGCATGGAAGCACATTTGCCTAGGTGGGATTTGAGTCCGATTTACCCGTCACCTGAAAGTGGAGAATTTCTGCAGGCTATCAAAACATGCAGAAGTGGGTGTGATGAGCTTGCAGAACTGATTGGCAACGAAGGTCAGCTTGAGGATGTAATAGGGACATATGAAAAACTCTGTGATACCTATGAGACATTGGATGCCTATACTTATGCAGGGTTTTCCGTTGCTACAGCATCTTCCGTATGGCTTTCTGCAATGGCAAAAGTGGATGAACTTGGAGTTGTCTTGCATACTGTCGGCGTGAAATTCAGGAATTATCTTGCTTCGAAGAAAGAAGATATAATTCTTAAGACTGCCATCGGCGGATCACTGGAATCCTATGATTATGTTCTTTCCGTTCTGCTTGAGGAACAATCCCACCAGATGCCGGAAGCTTTGGAAGATTTGGCAGGGGACCTGAATCGGAGCGGTACCGATTCTTTTGCCAGGTTGCAGGAAGCCTTGGCAAGCAGTACTACCATTGATTTTGATGGAGAGGATCTGACTGTTACCGAATTGAGGAACTTGGCATTTTCTCCTGACGGAACAATACGCAGTCGGGCATTTGATGCAGAGGTTGCCTTGCTCAGACGTAATGAGGTGGCTTATGCTGCTGCGCTTAATGGTGTAAAGGGTGCTACTATCTGTTTGGATACACGGCATCATTACGGCAACTTGGCAAGGTCACTGGAACAATCGAGGATTGACCAGTCCGTGATGGACGCCCTTGTCGGTACTTTGGAAAAAAATCTTCCTGCTTTCAGGGAATATCTGCAGGCAAAGGCCCATAGATTAGGAAAGGACAGCCTTCCGTTCTATGATCTTTTTGCTCCTGTTGCTGATGCACATATGGAATTTTCCTTTGACCAGGCCAAGCAGTTCATCATCAGGCAATTCTCGGCTTTTGATGACGGTATGGGTAAGTTTGCCAACAGGGCATTTGAGGAACATTGGATTGATGCGGAACCTCGTAAAGGGAAGGTCGGAGGAGCCTATGACACCCAATTCCCTGACGCAGGGGTGAGCAGGATCATGTGCAACTTTGACGGTACTTACAATGGGGTTTCTACGATGGCCCACGAACTTGGCCATGCTTTCCATGATTCCCTTACATTGCCCTTGGACAACCTGAGGAGAAGCTATCCTATGACGTTGGCTGAAACGGCTTCTATCTTCAGCGAGTATCTGGTACTTCAGGGGGCATTGGAAGAAGCTGATTCACAGCAAAGGCTTGCCCTGATCGAGCATTTTTGCCAAGATGCCTGTCAAGTCTGTGTGGACATACTCTGCCGATACTATTTTGAACAGGCCGTATTTGAAGAACGGAAAGAGGGGGATCTTACTCCCTCGCGTTTTTGTCAGATCATGGTTGATTGCCAGAAACGTACCTATGGGGAACTTGCCGTATACCATCCGTATATGTGGGCAGTAAAGGGCCATTACTATTCCAGTGAACGGTCTTTCTATAATTATCCCTATGCTTTCGGCCAGCTTTTTGCCTTGGGTATCTATGCAAAAAGGGAAGAACTCGGCAGCCGTTTTACTGCAACCTACAGAAAATTGCTGTCTTCCACAGGGTTGGGAGATTGCAGGAGTGTTGCTTCCATGGTCGGCTGCAATATTGCAGATGAGGCTTTCTGGCAGAGTGGCATGGATATAATCATTCACTATATAGAGGAATTCAGGCATGCAGATTGACATCGCAAAGATGGTCGAGGGAGGAAAGGGCCTTGGGTTTCTGTCTTCGGGAAAAGCTGTACTTGTGAAGGGAGCACTGCCTGGGGAAACTGTCAGGATAACCGTGGAGAATGAAGGTGCCTCGTATTGCAATGCAAGCGTCCTTGAGGTAATCGTTCCTTCCAGTCACAGGGTAAAACCCCAATGCCCCTTTTATGGCCGTTGCGGGGGCTGTGACCTGCAGCATGTTGCTACTGCCTACCAGGCAGAACTCAAGCAGCAGATTGTCATGGACAACCTTTGCCGGCTTGGACATGTCGATCCTGACCACCTTGACATACAGGACTGGGCCGATGGCCCTGGGTTCGGCTACCGCAACCGTGTACGTTTCCATTTTGATTTTGCTGACGGAACGGCAGGATTTTTGTCGGAACAAAGCAATGATCTTGTTGCTGTTGACCATTGCCCGGTACTTTGTGATTCCCTTGATCGTTTGCTTAAGGAAAAAAAAGACCTGTTGAAATCTGCAGCAAGAGACAGTATGTTCAAAGGTCAAACAGGCAAAGGAAAATTCATTGAGATTCCTGCTTTCGCCGGTGATGACGGCATATCGTTTGGAGACCGGATAGTACATGTGAAGGTCGCTGACCATACCTATGCGGTGACTTCACAAGTCTTTTTCCAGTCAAATCGTTTTTTGCTTGCTTCTTTACTGAAGTATGTTGCTGGTATGGTACCTCCTGGCAGGACGATGGATTTATACAGTGGGGTAGGGACTTTTTCTGCAGTTTTACCAGCTGGGACCATTGCCGTAGAAAAACAGAAAGCTTGCTTGAAACTTGCCGGTATCAATGCACCACAGGCAACCTGCTTTGCAAATACCGTTGAAAAGTGGATTGCATCCCACCGTCGTACGGTCGATACAATCGTTGTCGATCCTCCTCGTTCAGGATTGGACAGATCCGTTCCGAATCTTCTTTCAGCTTCAGAAGCCAAGAGGATTATCTATGTATCCTGCAATTCCGTGACTTTGTCCAGGGATGTGGCAATGCTTGCCGATAAGGGTTATCGGCTTTGCTCCATCAAGGTCTTTGATTTCAATCCCCAGACACATAGGACCGAATGTGTGGCAGTGCTCAATAAATAGGCAAAATATTTTTCTTGCTCATATCCTTCTATGAATTCCGTCCCGGATTATCTATCATCCGGGACGGAGAAGGAAAAAGAGTATGAGGAGCAATATGCATTATTCCTTGACGGAACCTGCAAGTAAACCTTGTACAAAGTATTTTCCGAGGAATATATAGATACACAATACAGGTATGGCAGAAATAATTGCACCTGCCATGGAATCGTTCCAAGCTACTGCCTGACCGCCTGCCAATTGTGACAGACCGACGGTAATAGGGTTCGTTTCTTGACTTGTCAGACAGATTGCCCATAGGAATTCATTCCATATCTGAGTGAACTGCCATATACCTACGACTACAAAGGAAGGAATCGAGAGAGGAAGTATCAGTTTCGAAAAGACAGTGAAGTAGCTCGCTCCGTCAATTCTTCCGGATTCCAATATCGAGTCAGGGATCTGGTCATAAAAATTCCTGAACAGCATGGTAACAATCGGGATACCATAGATGACGTGTGCAAGGATCAATCCTCCCAGTCCAGTCATATGAATCTTTGTCAGAGTTTCAAAAAGAGGAATCAGGATGATTTGGTATGGTATGAACATGCCGAATAGCAGCAACGTAAAGATAAGTTCGCTGCCCTTGAATTTGTTCTTTGAGAAAATATATCCGTTTATGGCTCCTAGCATGGAAGAAATCACCGTACCTGAGACGGTCAATATGACACTGTTCTTCAGATATGGGGCAAGTTTCGTAATAGCATGTTGATAACCTACAATTTCAAACGGATGGGGGAGTTTCCATGCCGTCGTCAGATTTATAGTTTCCCGTGCCTTGAAAGAGGTTATCAAGGCCATGTACATCGGGACTAGGAAGACGACACATAGTAGCACCATCACTACGTAGAATGCAATATGTTTTGTTTTTCTGCTTTGTGCTGACATCATGCTACCCTTTCCCTATGAGACCGTACCATGTACGGGATGATGAACAGGGCTGCAAAAATGAACAGGATCACTGCCATTGCACTGCCCAGTGCCAGTTTGTTTGCCCTGAAGGTTGTCGTATACATCCTTATGGACGGATGGCCTGTAAATTCATTGTCGGTGCCGGCCATGGCATATATAAGGTCGAACATTTTCAATGAGATGTGTGACATGATGACCACGGCGCTCATGGTGATGGGTTTCAGGTTCGGTATTGCAATTTTCCAATAATAGGTAAATTCATTTGCTCCATCTAGTTTTGCGCTTTCCTTGATGCTTCCTGAAAGACCTCGTAAGCCTGCAAGATACAATGCCATTGCATATCCTGCATATTGCCAGACTCCAGCAGTGATGATACCGATGGTTGCCAAGTTGAAACCATGCGATTCCTTCATGGCAAGGGCAGGAGGAAGTTTAGGACTGATGAAAATGATAAATATTGCCAATGCGGCAATGATGATGCCATTGTTCCTTGCGCTTTTTTTTACGTGATGCAATATTGCATTTATAAAGAGGCAGGTAAAAATAATAAGGAACACGATTGCAAGGACCTTCCAAATATGTTGCCAGTTGAACTGCAGTACTTGCTGTTTGCTGCTTGTCCATTGGAACGTACCTTGTTTGCCTCCAAACCATGTGGGAATGGCGTTGAGACCGCCGCTTGGGGAGACCAGCCATCTCCAGACTGTACCGCTGACAACAAAAGACAGCGACATGGGATACAGGAAAATAGTCCGATAGATTCCTTCGTGTCTGACCCTGCGGTCCAATAAGATTGCCAGCAGCAGACCGATGATCAAAGTACCTGCAAGCAGAAGCAATGAATAGAAGACTGTATTCACAAGATCCTGGCGGAAGCCAGATTGTGTAATACCCGTGAACAGTGATTTGTAGTTTTTCAGTCCGATGAAGTTTTTTACCGGATTCTGTGCCATACCATGCCAGTCTGTCATTGAGGAATAAATAGTGTTACCTATGAATCCATAGACAAAAATCCCGACGAGTATGATGGAAGGAAGCAGAATCAAAACAGAATAAAGGACTTCCTTGCTATTTTTTTTACTCATGATATCTTCCCGAAATACAGACTGGCGGTTTCTTTTTCCGAAGAAACCGCCATACAAGCGAATAAGCGATGTTATTTTGTCATTCCATCAGCTTCTGCCAGTTCAGCACAGGCTGCAGCAGCCTGCTGGGCATTCTTGTTGCTCATGAACTGTTCGATGACGGGACTGAAATCGTTGAGGAAAGATTCCGGTGCAACCACGCCATGGGCCAGGGAACCTACAATCCTGTCGTTTGCAAAATCATGTGCGGCAGATTTTGAGTATTCACTGTAAAGGCTCATGTCAGCATCGGTCCTGACAGGAATGGAACCCTTGAGCGGATTGAAAGCATCCTGGCCTTCCTTTGAACCACATTCCTTGAGCCATGCAACGGCTGCATCAGGATTCTTGCATCCCTTCGGAATTCCAAAGCTGTCTGAGAGGAACTGGAAGTAACCTTTTGTCCCAGGCACGTTTGCCCATCCGAAGCCAGTCTTCGGAGCAAGCTTGAGTGTTGTCATCATATATCCTGCAGCCCAGTCACCCATCCAGTTGAAGGCAGCCTGTCCCTGCACGACCATATCCGTAGCCTGTTGCCATGAAAGTGATGGTGCATCAGAGTTGGTGTATTCCAACAACTTGCCGAAGTTTTCCCATACCTTTATTACTTTCGGATCGGTCCATGAGAGTCCACCGTTCCAAAGGGCTTCGTAATCATCTCCACCCAAGGTGGCCAATGCTACATTTTCCCAGTTTTCAGTAGCTGTCCAAGTCTGTCCCATTGAAAGGGGTATGACACCCTTTGCCTTCAGTATTGCTGCAGTCTTGAAGAATTCATCAAGATTTGTAGGAACCGTTACTCCCCATTTCTTGAGGTTTTCAGGGATGTACCACATTACATTTGATTTGTGGACACATACAGGTACTGACCAGATGCCTGTGTCTGTACCGATGAGACCGATGACATCCTTCGGGAAGACATCCAACCAGCCTTCTTCCTTATAAAGCGGAGTCAAATCAAGCATTCTGTCCGAAGTAACCCATGTGCCGATAAGTTCCTGTCCTGCATGGACCTGGAAGGCTTCAGGTGGATCATTGTTGAGCATCCGAGTCTTGAGCACAGCCTTTGCGTTGACGCCAGAACCTCCGGTTACGGTTGCGTTGATCAGATTTACCTGTGGATATCTTGCATTGAACTTTCCGATCAGTGCCTTGAGCGCGGGACCTTCATCTCCTGCCCACCAAGAAAAGATTTCCAAATCTCCCTTAGGGGTATTGCTATTCAACTGTACCTGTTCTATGGCACTTTTCGCGGGTGTTGCGGTGGTTGTCGTTTCTGAACTTCCCTGAGCAAATGCAACGCCCATTGTCAAGGCAACCATCGATACGATTGCCAAAGTCTTTTTCATATTTTCCCTCCTAAATGTTTCTCTATGACTATTCTTGCATTGGTTGCTGTTGTCGTGAATTGATATTTTTATTGAAAACAATGAATATTTTTTGATTCTTCGCAGGAAAGGAAAAGTAAAACCTCTATTGGTAATATGAGGTACAGATGAAACTGCTATTGCAGTTGATAGGATTGCCCCATTTTGCGCATAATCTTTTCAATGAAATGATGTTTTAATAAAGATAGTTTGTCTATATGTTTTTTTGCATATGTAATAAAAAAATGACAAATCATCCAATTATGTATAAATTTTGGAAAATTAATAGCTTAATAATGTAATAATATTTTGAGATAAAATTAAAATAAATGGAAGTAATAATTAAAAAAAATTGACTTAATTTGTAACACTTGTTATTATTTAGGTAACAAGAAGCTTAAATTGTTTCTTGAATCATATGTTGATTACCTTCCTTTGTTCGGTTTGCTCATGTAATCCCCTGCATGGTTTTCACGGACAAGGGAAGTTTTTTTTTGCAAAAATCACCAGTCGGAACTCTCTTTTTCCCTGCTGCCATGACTTGCATAGAGTCTGGATGACCATTCTGTTTTTCGATTTCTGGAACCCCTTGCATAGATACAGTTACCTCTGCGTTGCCTTGTCTGGTCGTGCTATATGTTTGTTTTCTTGTCTGTATGCCTCGTTTTTTCTTGCCATCAGGCACTGGTGGACTTATCATGGGGATATGGTATATTCAATTGTACTCGTAGATGATGAAGTCCAGGTCCGTTCCAGCATTCGCAGTACGACTGCTTGGGCTGATTATGGTTTTCGGATTGTCGGTGAAGCTGGCAATGGCATAGAAGCTTTGGAACTCATCGAAGAAAAGCAACCGGACGTAGTAATTACAGATATCAGGATGCCCTATATGGACGGCATAGAACTTATACGGTCAATCAGGGAAGTCCTGCCTGCCGCGGTCATTATTATTCTCAGTGGTTATGATGAGTTTACCTATGCCCAGACTGCCATACGATACAATGTCAAGGAATATCTGCTCAAGCCTGTATCCCATGAGGACATCTGTTCGTTGTTGCAGCGCATACATGGACAGATTGACCATGAATTCGAACATAACCATGATCAGGACTTGCTGCAGAAAGCGTATAAGCAAGCATTGCCGCAACTGAAGGAAAAATACCTTGTATCTTTGCTTTCTCCTGTCAAGGAGGTTCCTGAGAGAATCCTGGTTGAACGGGGGGAGACATATGGGTATCAGGTAAGTGACAAGGATTGTTTCCATGTAGCTGTGATCGAAGCCGAAAGGATGGATAATCCTCTTATGCTTCAGGCCATGTTGCATGTCTGCAGGGAAGTCTTGGGAAAGGATGGGTCCCTTTTGCTTCAGATGGATGACCAGATAGTATTGATGTTCAACGGAAGTTGTTGCGGAGAAGAGGGTGTCTTCCTTCCGCTGTTTACGAAAAGGTGCATGCAGCATTGCAAGGAAGTAAGTGCGTATCTCAACCGGTATATCCCCGGTGGAGTCACCATAGGTCTCAGCCCTCTGTGCCGTACGCTTTCAGCCTTGGGCAGTGCTTATCGGAAGGCACTGGTTGCCTTGAATTACAAGGCTTATGAGAAAGACCAGCATGTACTTTATTTCAATGATATGGAGCAGACTTATCATCCTAAGCTTGATCTGCTTGCAAGCGAGAGGCTGAAAGATGAATTCCTGAAGTTGCTCAAACTGGGCAGTGAGGAAGAGGTCGTGCTTGCTGTTGCACGCTTCTTTGATGACAAATCAGGGCTTGATCCTGAGGGTTTGCAGTCATATGTTCTTTCTCTTCTTTCATCTTTGGCTGAACTGACGCTGGATTATGGGACTTCTCTTTCCAAGGTAAGTTCCAATAGGAACTTTTTTGCAGAGCTTTCCAGTGTGACGACTGTAGGTCGTGCCAAACACTGGTTTACCATGCTGTCCTTGGATGTCCACAGGACCATCAAGGGCGAGAGGGAAAAGAGCCATGTCAGGTTTGTTGAAGATGCAAAGCGTTATTTGCTTGACAACTATAGCGATCCGGCGGTGGGGTTGGATAAGATCTGTGACTGGCTTGGAGTCAGCACTTCCTATTTCAGTTCGACTTTCAAGAAGGAAACAGGTGTTCCGTTTGTCCAGGCCTTGAATGAAGTAAGGTTGTCTCAGGCACAGAAACTGTTGGTGGATACAGATCTCAAAAATTATGAAATTGCAGAAAAAGTCGGATTTTCTGATCCGAATTATTTTTCCTTTTGTTTCAAACGCAACCGAGGTCTTTCTCCTACGCAGTACCGGGCCCGGTACAGAGGCAGCGAACATGTTCTCGAAACCTAGGAGCATCAACAGGATTTTTTCAGTTGCAAGTGGTTTGATTGCCATTGTCACAGTGACGATTCTATCCTCCGTACTTTATCGTGAATTTACCTATACCAGCAGACAGACGACTTTCACGACTACCAGTGAAATCATCACACAGGTAAACTATCACCTGAGCAACTATATCACTGATATCATGGCAACCGGTGATTATGCTGCTTCTCTTGTCAGCCAGGGAGACAGTCGGCAGATAATGGGAAAAATGACTGCTATCGTTGACAGCCGCCAGGATATCGTGACTATGGCGGTATTTGATATGGATGGACATGTCCTATGCAATACTGACGAAGGGGCAACAAGGGATTCCAGTCAGATTGTTAAGCAACAATGGTTCCTCAAAGCCCGGACAGGGCAGAACCCTTTCTATTTTTCTTTTCCCCATGTCCAGCATCTGGTACCGTTGCATTATCCTTGGGTCATTTCCTATAGCCGTGAGGTAACCTCATTTGATGCCCAAGGACATAAGCAGGAGAGAATACTGCTTATTGACATGAACTTTTCATTCGTAAGCAACCTCACTCGTCAGGTAAAGTTGGGAAAGAGCGGCTATATCTATATCATCGATGATGATGGAAACATTATCTATCATCCCAAGCAGACATTGATCAACTGCGGACTTTTCAAGGAAGACATACAAGGTGTCCGGGACAATGTCTTCGGTACATACCAAAGCATACATCAGGGAAGGAAAAGGCTTACGATCATCCAGACGGTAGACAACTGCCGATGGAAGATCGTCGGTGTAGCTTATATGGATGAACTGATGGAGGGAATGAACCGGATCAGCTGGATTATCCTGTTGGTCACGCTTTTGGCAATTGTCCTGTCCTTGCTACTTTCCAAGGCTGTTGCCGGATACATTACTTCCCCGATACAGCAGCTTGAACGAGAGATGAAACAGGTTGAGAACAGGAAGCAACTGGAAGTACCTCTTCCTGTCCATGGCAGTGAGGAAGTAGAAGCCCTGTCCCATGCCTATATCGAAATGGTAGAGAGGATCCGAAAGCTCATGACTGATATTGTCACTCAACAGGAATTGAAAAGGAAAAGCGAACTTGATGCTTTGGAAGCAAAGATCAATCCGCATTTTCTATACAATACCCTGGACAGCGTGGTCTGGATGGCTGAACGTGGCAACACAGAGGGAGTTATCCAGATGGTGCGGGCTTTGGCCAAGCTTTTCAGGATTTCCATCAGCCATGGACATGAAGTAATTGCAATTGGCGAAGAACTCGAACATGTGAAGAATTATCTGCTGATTCAAAAGATGCGTTTCTGTAATTTTGATTTCAAGCTTGACTGTGAGGATGACCTGCTGGACCGTCCGATAATCAAGTTGCTGATACAACCGCTGGTGGAAAATGCACTATATCACGGTATCAAATATATGGTTGACCCCGGTTTCATATCAGTTACTGTTGAGAACTATGGGACAGATAGAATCAGGATTGCAGTAAAGGACAATGGCGTAGGAATGAGTCAGGAAAAAATCCAAAGTCTTTTTGAAGGCAAGGCAAGGGAAACTTCAGGAAATGGCATCGGGGTGTGCAATGTCCAGCAGCGCATCCAGCTTTCCTATGGAATGGCATATGGAATTTCAATTGTGTCCGAGATTGATGAGGGAACCTGTGTATATATCATCTTGCCGAAAGGAGAAAAGATGAATTCCCGAAAGGTGGCAGACAATTGAAGAAAGATATCTGTGCAATATGTATTTGTGTTTGTCTGCTTTCCTGCATGGCAGGGTGTTCCAGACATGCAGGAGAAACTGACCATGGAAGCAAGATAGCTTTCATTACAATGATGCAAGGTGGGCAGGTCTGGGGAGAGATCAAGAATGGTGCAAGAATTGCACGGGATGAAATCGGTTGCCAGGTCGATTTCTTTGCCCCTGTCAACGAGACTGACAGCCGGCAACAGGCAGTCTATGTCAGGCAAGCTGTTGAGGCTGGTTATGATGCCATTGTCATTGCTCCATCCGATGAAAAACTATTGCTTCCTCCACTGAGGACTGCCCGTTCAAAAGGCATACAGGTCCTGACAATGTATAACTCCATTGATCCCTCGGGTGACTTGGTCCCTGTACTGATGACTTCCTTTACTGCCGTAGGCCGGTCACTTGCTGATGCTGTGTTACCGTTGCTGGTACACAAGTCCGTTGACTGCCTGGTCATCGGAGCCCTCTTGCATACGACTTCGGCAACAGAGGTCACACGGGGTATCCGTGAAGAATTCGAACAATATCCTGACGTACAGTTGCAGACAGCCTATTGTTTCGGTGACAGCAATAAAGCTGCGTCCATTACGGGGAAAAAACTGTCAGAAGACAAGGAAACAAATCTTCTCGTTGCTTTGGATGAGACCAGTTCGGATGGTATACTCCAAGCTTTGGACAAGCTCCAGAATGGAAGAGGTAAAGACCTTGTGGTCGTGGTGTGGGGAAATAGCCTTGCAAACCTTCAGGGGTTTGAAAATGGTATCGTAGATGCCATAGTGGCTATCAATGGATATGGTATGGGGTATAGGAGCATCTATGCAGCTATGGATTTGCTCCATGGCAAGACAATGCCTGATATACCGGTGGAATATGCAGTTGTAACGAAAGAAAACTTTATGGATGACAACATACAGAAATTGCTGTTTCCACAAATCAATTGACTTTGCGCTTTTCAAGGAATGCCTTGAAGTTCTTTCTGTCGACGCTCTGGTAGGGAATCCAGACATAGCAATCATCCGTTATGGTATAACCGATGGCTTTCGACGTTGGGTGTATTCCTTGTGCAAGCAGATAAGCCAGATTGAAAGCCGCCTTTCCTTGGCTGGTTGAGTCGTTGAAGACTGTACCAAGCAAGGTCCCTTCCTCGATTGCCTGGAGTGCCGGAGGTGTAGCATCCACGCTTATGACCGGCAGATACTTGCCCTCCTTGAAAAATCCAGCGGCTTTCAGTGCTTCGATTGCTCCCAGTGCCATTTCATCATTGTTTGCAATGACTGCTTCGATCCTGTCCCCGACGGAAGTCAGGAACGAGGACATGAGTATCCTTCCCTCATTACGTTCCCAATATGCTGAGCCTTCTGCAACCTTTTGCACGGCTATGCCATTTCCTCTCAGGCATCTGATTACATATTTGCTTCTGAGTTCTGTATCCTGATGTCCTGTTTCCCCTTTGAGCATGACATATTGAAGTTTTCCGTCTCCATTGAGATCTGCCTTAGGATTGTTTTTCCAATAATCTGCCAGGATTTGTCCGCTCATCATGCCTGAAGTTTCAGCTTTCGAGCCGACATAATAGACTTTCTCCGGCCATTTCTTCATATCTTCAGGATATGGTTCCTTGTTGAAGAAAACCACCGGCACATCGGCTTTTTTTGCCTTTTCCAGTTCAGCACCGGCCGCACTACGGTCTACAGGATTTATCATAAGGGTTCTGACACCTTCCTGCAGAAGTTCTTCAATCTGTTGGTTCTGCATTGATTGGCTTCCATTTGAATTGACGATCAGCAACTGGGCTTTGTCTTTTGCAGTTGCTATTATGGACTGCTTGAGATAGTTCATATATACATCATCCCTTCGGTAGATGATGCAACCGATTGTCGGTTCTGAAGGTTGCCTGTGCAGGCGGAGCAATGAAAAGGCCACAACCAAGGCCATGGCAAAGGCTGGGATAAGGAATCTTTTTTTCATGGATATGGCTCCCGTCGGTATGTGGTGATTGTACCATGCCCCTGGTGAAAACACAACGAAAGAAAACTTACCGGTTTTTGAGCAATGAGGCTTTTTGCTTTGTGGGATTGTATGCTATCATCACTTCCATCGGAGGTCCTTGATGAAATCGTTGGACACATTTCCTTCCTCTTCACTGGAAGGAATAGAATATATACTTACAGATGTAGATGATACCATTACCACAAAGGGAAAGTTGTTACCGGTTGCCTTGGAAGCTCTTTGGAAGTTCTATGATGCAGGTTACAAGGTGATTTGTGTTACCGGAGGCTCTGCCGGGTGGGCTGATGTATACCTGAGACAATGGCCTATATTTGCTGTCGTGACCGAGAGTGGTGCCGTATCTCTTTACAGAGAGGGAAAGAATTACAGGAAATATATTCATCCTTCGATTGTCAGGGAAGGATATCGCCAGCGTATGGAACATGTCATGGATACCGTCTGTACACAGGTGCCTGGTGCAAAGCTTTCTTCTGACCAGTTTGCAAGGCTTTTTGATATAGCTTTTGATTACGGCAGTGAGCCTCCGTATTTGGATGAAAAGGGTGTATCGGCTGTCGTGAATGTTTGCAGAAGCCTTGGATGCAACACCGCTGTCAGTTCCATCCACGTCAATGCCTGGTTCGGTGATTATGACAAATACACTGGTACAGCCTCATTCTTTTCCCAGATACTGGGTATAGGAGAAAAAGAAATGAAGGCTCGGAGCCTGTATGTCGGAGATGCTCCCAATGATGAGGTGATGTTCAGGAATTTTCCTTTAAGTTTTGCGGTGGGGAATTTCAAGGACAAAGCTTCGCAGGTTACCTATCTTCCCAGTTATCTGGCCAAGGCTGCAGGAGGCGAAGGATTCAGCGAGATTTCAGCAAAGATTTGTCACTAACTTGTAATTTTATGCACTTTGCATGATCTTCCTTGCAATCCTGGCTGATTTGGGTTAGATTGCTTTTGAGGGCAGTCGGGATGTCCGGTTGCCATTTTCAGTATGTTCGACGAGGGTGCCAATTTGCCTGAAAACATTATCAATGACAGTGAAGCTTCAATGAAAGATGTCGCTGGCCTCGCAGGAGTTTCCACTGCCACAGTTTCCCACGTTATCAACGGGAGCCGCAATGTACGCCCTGAGACCCGTAGCAAAGTCGAGAAAGCCATCCAAACATTGTCATATCATGTAAATCCTACTGCCCGTAAGCTCCGTAACGGCCGGTCGTCCATCGTTGGCTTTGTCGTATCAAATCTGACGAACTATTTCTATATTGAAATCGGCAGTGCAATCGAGGCTTTGATTTCACCTGCAGGATACCAACTGTTTTATATGAACAGTGAGGAATCTGCAGAGAAGGAAGCCTCCCATATCAGCAACTGTGTACTCGAGAATTTTGCAGGTCTCATCATTGTCCCTGTGGAACAGGATTGGAAGAAACTTGAAAAATTGATCGGCAATACTCCTTGTGTCTTCCTTGACAGGTGTCCCGCTGGTGCTCGAAAAGATGTCGTATTGTCTACCAACAGCCAAGGAGCATTTTCCGGTGCCATGGAATTGATAAAGCGAGGTGCAAGACATATTGCTTTTCTCGCTCCAAGTCTGGATCCTACTATGCAGGAGCGGATAGAGGGATATGAGGATGCCCTTCATCAGAACGGATTGGAAGTTGACCATGAGTGTGTATTGTTCGGTGATACTCGGCCGAAAACCTTCAGTGACATGCTAAAAGCTAGAGACTGGGATAAATTGCTGGAATTTGTCATTAAGGAAAAACATGTGGATGCGATTTTCTCTGGAAACAGCATATTTGCTTTTTCAGCTTTGAATTATCTGCATCGGAACAATATAAGGATTCCCGAAGATCTGCTATTTGCGACATTCGATGCTGCCTTTTGGATGTATTCGGTCAATTCCCCGGTCATAGCTGTTGAACAAGACAAAACGAAGCTTGGTACCGTGGCTGCGGAATTGTTGATACGCCGTATGTCGGGAGAAGTGTTTCCTTTGGCTGAAAAACGTATCGATACTTCCCTAATTTTGCTCAATGATGCTTGATTTATCTTTTTGAAGGTAAGTAATCGATTTACAATTTATAGAATTTTTTACTTCTCTTGTTGAAAAAACCATGATACAATGAGTAAAATTGAGATGATTGATAAAATTTAAGATAAAAATATGCAGTGATCCTTGACATATACAATGCCGAAGAGAATCTTCATGTTTGTGCAGATCAAAAATTTAATCGATTGTATTTTGTGAATGAATTGATTTGGCCCATAAGGAGTTGATAATGAAACTTTGTAATGCAATGTTGCCTACCTTGGCATCCAAGGGAATCAATGTACCTACCTACGACAGGACAAAGCTGAAACCTAGGCTTGTCCATATGGGACTTGGACACTTTCACCGTGCTCATTACCTGACATATCTTTCCCGACTTCTGGATGCAGGGATCTATGATGGCGGAGTGTTGGAGGTTGACCTTCCTGCCGTTCCCGAGGGTTTTGTCCGAGCTTTGGAAGAACAGGATTACCTCTATTCTGTATTGGACAAGGCAACGGACGGTACGATGCATCTACACATCAATGGACCTATCATTGGCTATGCCAATGCAAAATCCGATCCTGAAAAAGTACTTGCATGGCTGGTGACAGAAACGACGCAGCTTATTACCCTGACCATCACCGAACGAGGCTATTATCAGGATGATGTAACCCAGCAGATTGACTGGAAGCATCCTGATATCATCCATGATCTTCAGGCAGAGGGGAGAGACTGGCCTGTTACCGCAACAGGATTCCTGTCCTTGGCGTTGTCAAGACGCTTTGTCTCGGGGAAAATGCCTGTGACCATCATGAGCTGTGACAATGTTCCTGAAAACGGACATCTCCTGCAGACCTGTATCCTTCAGTTCTGCAAGAAAAAATATCCACAGATCGTACCTTGGATTGAAAGTTCCGTAGCTTTTCCTTGTACCATGGTTGACCGGATTACCCCAGGAACGACCAAGGCTGACATAGAAGAAATTGAACGTAAGTTCGGTATCGAGGATTCCATTCCTGTTCATTGCGAGGATTTCATCCAATGGATCATAGAGGACAGGTCAGTGACACCATTGCCGCCATTTGAAAAAGCAGGTGCGGTTGTTGAGTCCTCCGTCATTCCCTATGAAAAAATGAAAATGCGACTGCTGAACGGTGCGCATAGCGTCATTGGGTATCTGTCTGCCCTTATGGGGCTTGAGTGGGTAGATGAAGGAGCGACTGATCCGCTTATCGGTAATTTTGTCAGGAACCGCTACATGAAGGAAATAATTCCGACACTTGATCCTATCAAGGACGTTGATTTTTCAGCCTATTGTGACAAGCTTATTTCTCGTTTTGCCAACAAAGCCATCAGGGATAAGATTTCACGTCTGTGCCTTGACGGAAGGAAGAAGATGGCCAGTTTTATCTTCCAGCCTTTGATGCAGGCTTTGCAGGAGGGAAAAGAATGTGATAGCCTGATTTTTGCCGTGGCTGCCTGGGCCCGGTACCTGAAAGGCAAGACCGATGCCGGTATGGATATTGTCATTGAGGATGATTTTGCAGAACCATTGCATAAGCTTGCCCTGAATGCAGAGAAAGAACCCCAGACGTTCTTGGAATTTGCAAGTGCTTCCAATCTTTCTGAAGCGCAATGGGCATACCTGTCAAAGACATTTGTCCACTTTTTGGATGATTTCAGGGAGCTTGGTGCACAAGGAAGTCTTTCCAGATTTGAGGAAACACATAGCTGACTTGATATCTGTACTGAAGTCTTGGCTGTCTTACATGGAAAAATTCTCAATTATCAAGTAATATGCATTTCATGGAAAGACTGATAGAAAAATTCAATGGAAGTACCTGCTGTATCCGTGAGTATCTTCTTGGCCAGTCAGCAACAGCCATTGATTTGTTCCGATATGCAAGCGGATACCGGGTATTGCCTGTCAGGGATATCTTCTTTGCACAGATTCCTGTCTTGGGACAGTATAGGATAGGTACCGATTATCTTGTCCTATCGTCCTATCTGCTAGAAACTTCTGTTTCCATGGAATTCAGCAGGTCTGTGATGCTCCATGAGCTGGCCCATTACATCTGCTTTGCCTGTTGGGGAGAGTCAGGGCATTCCAAGAGGTTCGCTGAAGTGGCTTCCGTAATCCATGCACCGGAAGCCTTTGCCCATCCTTCCGTCAGCCTCGATCTTGCGGCGGATACTTCTTCACAGCTTTCGAAGATCAAGAAACTATTGGCCTTGGGCGATTCCAGCAATCCTTATGAAAGTCGCAATGCAATGGAAAAGGCGCGTAAGCTTATGGCCGGACTCGGCATAAAACATATTTCGTCTGACTTTGCTACCGATACAGTCTATTCAGCTGTTTTGGCTTCGATGGACCGTTGTTCTGTCAAGGAAAAAGTCCTGACGTATCTTTGTGATGAAATTGCGGGAGTCTATTCGGTTTTGGAGAGATTGGACAAAGGGTGCCGTGTACGAATATTCGGTACTGTAAGTCAAGTCGAAGTTGCCTGTTACGTCTATGATTATCTTGAAGGATCCTTGTCTGCTGAATACAAGGCCATGCGAAAACAAGGGATGATCAAGGGAAGGGCACTGTCAAGTTTCTACAATGGTGTCTATGCCGAGATGTCCAAACGTTTTGACGTGCGGTCGGTAAGTTCAGATGAAACAGCAAGGGCTTTGACCAAGGTACATGATGACAACAGGCATAAGGCTGAATCGTGTTACTATGGTTCAGGTGTCTTGCATGCCCAGCACAGAAGCTACTATCAAAGGAATGAAGCGGCATATGCAATTGGAAAGAAAGTAGGACAGCATACCCACATACGGAAAGCTGTTACCGTAAGCTCTTCCGGAGGTAGGCTTCTTGAATAATATTGTAGTAATCAGGTTGATGCGATGGTCATCTGTACTTTTATTGAATAATTGCCTGCAGGGATATCTTTCCCTGTTGTCTGCCAGTAGAAATGGAAAGAGAGGATGTTTCCCGATTGGATGCCTGATGAGATGGTGAATTTTGGTTCCAATACGTATGAGTCGGTGGAAATGTTGGTCGAGCCCTGTGTCTCGTTGTTGTAGAAGTACAGTGGAATTCCTGAATCGGAACCTGTGGAACTGACGAAATCCTTTGTGCCATACTGTTCCGTTACTGCAAAGGAAATGTCATAGGATTTTGATTGGTAGTAGTTGCTTTGGTACTCAAGGTAATAGTTTTGGGTTTTTCCATTTTTGCTGAAATCATAATTGTTGCTGTCGACATAATCGGAACCTTCCACATTCGTGTATCTGTCTGATTCCGTGTAGAGTCCAAAAGTGGCTATGGAACCGTCGTAGATGATGTCCATAGGATAGGAAAAAGGAATGGAGAGCTTTGGTCCGGGTAGGTTGATGTACGCACTGCTTACGTTTCCGTAAAGTGGCAGCAGGACTAGGGACATTAAGATTGAAGCTATGCCGAATGTATTGATTTTCATTGCTGCCTCCTTATAAATCTATTATGCTGTCCCAGCCATTTTTGTTGCTTTCGTCGGTAGTGAAATTGAAATAGATGATATCACGATAATGTCCGGCCTCTATGTTCGAAAGACTTACGCCGCTGTTCGGTTTGATCCTTATGTCCAGTCCGAGAGAGTACGACGGTTCAAAGCCTCTGAGAAGGAATTTCGTTGATGTGCTGAATATAGGCGCAGATGCCCGTTCAAATTTCAATTCATAGGGGATGTCCTGTTTGTAATCAGAATCAAGGTCAGGATGGAGGGCGAAATCATTTGCCGTGGAAATCTGGCAACCTATCTTGTATGTTTTGTCAGCCGGAGTATTTCCTGTGACATTCAGGTCAAGCTCACATAACTTACGGAACGTGTCAGCAAAACCGGTACTTTCGAATATGCCTTCAGGGTCCGCACCATATCCCTGCCATATGTTGAAGGTATAAGTTCTGACCTTGGTCTTTCCGCCTGTGATTTCAATGGGGCCGATAGATCTGTTGAGCCATTGGGAATTGATGAGATAGTATTTTGCCTTGTCCTGCGTGGTATTGTCATTCAATACGAAAGCATCATCGTCTTTCAGGTAGAAATAGGCATCAGTACTTTTGGACAGGCTGAATTGGAGTGAGACGGCAGAGCCGGAAGAGAGATTCTCTTCCCAGCTGTAATCGGTAAGCACATAGTAGAAATCGATGGTTTCACCGGCACTGACGTTGCCTAGGCGAAACCATGTCCAGTTGCTGCCTGCTGTATCGAACTGATACTTTGTCTGTGCGTCAGGGCTGAATTCCCCATAGCAGCTCGAATCGGTCTCAGAGGCAAAGAACGTCGAAAAAGTAGCAGAATATGAGTATTTTCCGTCATCAGTTACCACATTCAAGCTTCCGCTTGTTTGGAAATGATACTGTTCAGCTCCGATATAAAGGTTCTTGAAGTCCTTGCTGAAAGTGAATGAAGCAATCTTGATACAGATGATATTGTTCTTGCCTTGGTCTGAAAAACTGGAGTTGAGCGTCGTATAAGGTACCGAATTGAGAGCTGTATCATCCAGTGAAGTTATTTGGGTATTCTGATTGAAAAATAAATTTTCAGTTATGTCAGGATTGGTAAGGGAAGCAAAGAGCGGAGAAATTAACATGCTTAGTGCAAATAGGCAAGAAACACACATCTTCATGTATTTTTTCAATTCAGATTCCTCCTCAATATAAGCTTCTTATGTCAAGAGTTTTAAAACTTGTTAATTCACTCTTAGCTTTATTATACTCTTATTCGACCCATCTTGTCTACTTCTTTCTGGTAGAAATCAGTTTTTTTTGAGATAATGATTTTTTATAATAAATCAAATTATGACATATCTTGCAGAAAACATTCGCGCATGGTGTGATACTTGCCGTTTGTTGGATTTAAAGGTACCATGAAGGACATGAAACGGGATATTGGAACAACAGATGATCATAAAGGCACCCTGATAATAAAGTTGATAATCAGCATAGTTGTCCTGATAGTAGTCCTGGTAGTCCTTGGCAAATGGACCAAGTCCCTGAGACAGAAATATGAAGAAGAAAGACTTCGGACGGAACTTACTAAGGTAATCGACAAGGAAGGAACACAGGGCGTCCTCGGTCTTGCCGGGGTGAAAGTAAATGACATTGTCTATGGTAAGAGCGGTGTATCACTTGTCCTGGATGATGGCTCGGCTTGGCAGTATACCAGTGAAGAAGAACAAAACATGCGGGTATGGCAGAAGTGCAACAAGACTGTAGTCCATATCTCGACCAGTCAAGTCCGTGATAAAAGTAACATAATAGATGCTGAAGTAGTCAATGAATCAGGTTCTGGAGTTCTCTTCAGTACCAAGGGATATGTACTGACCAATTCACATGTCATCAGCAAGGGTGAAGCAATTTCCGTAACTCTTGCCGATGGATCTGCCTTTCCCGCCAAAGTCATCGGCAATGATCCTGTGGATGATCTTGCAGTCTTGCAGATTGATACAAAGTCAGATGTTTCCCTTGATTTGATTTCATTTGGAACAAGCGGAGATTTGAAGATCGGGCAGCGTGTACTTGCAATCGGCAATCCCTATGGATATGACCGGACAATGACCCAAGGTATCATCTCTGGGCTGGGAAGAGCGGTACAGACAAGCCAGAATGGTCTTATCATGGGAATGATCCAGACGGATGCCGCAATCGGTCCGGGAAACAGCGGTGGGCCTTTGCTTGACCTGCATGGAAATATGATTGGGCTCAATGCAGCCATAACGACTGGAACGGAAGGCGGAGCCAGCCTGAACTTTGCCATTCCTGTCGATACCGTTTCTTCAATCCTTCCTGATTTGATTGAGAAAGGCAAGGTTGAAAGAGGCTGGCTTGACTTGGTCCCTATCCAGATGACTCCACAACTTGCTGAATATCTGGGCAGCAATGTGGAGGAAGGGCTTTTGGTCAGTCAGGTAGTTGCAGGAGGAAAGGCCGAGAAAGCCGGTATCAGGGGCGGGACGACTTTGGTCAGCTATGGAGCTTCGAAATTTTATCTGGGCGGCGATATCATAACGGAAATCAATGGTGAAAAAGTGGCATCATACAATGATTATTATAAAGCTTTGCTACCGACCAAGAGCGGGGATAAAGCAGATCTTACCATCATCAGGGATGGGAAGACAAAACATGTTTCCGTGGTATTGATTGAACGTGAACAATCAGATGTGGCTGCCATATTACATTGAGGATGGCGACAGGTGAAGAAAAATAATGAAGCTGACTCCTTGGGAAAAGCTCCGGAAGAAAGCAAGATCGCATTCAGTGAGCCTTGGGCTGATGAAGGCTTCAAGAACCTACATGATGCATTGGGTGGAAAGGACCGGCCTTTGCATGTGGTTTCGCCTTATGAACCGGCAGGGGACCAGCAACAGGCCATAGACAAGCTTGCGGCAGGCATAAAGGCCGGAGACCGGGCTCAGGTACTCAAGGGTGTCACTGGCTCTGGAAAAACCTATACGATGGCGAAGATAATCGAAAAGGTTGACAGGCCGACATTGGTACTTTCTCATAACAAGACACTGGCAGCCCAGCTGTTCAGGGAATTCAAGGACTTTTTTCCCGATAATGCAGTAGAGTACTTTGTTTCGACATATGATTATTATCAACCCGAGGCATATGTACCGGGCAAGGATCTGTACATAGAAAAGACTGCAGATATAAATCAGGAAATAGACCGGTTGAGACTTTCTGCTTCATTTTCTCTGATGGAAAGGAGGGACGTGATCGTCGTCTCGACAGTTTCCTGTATCTATGGCTTGGGCAACCCTGTCAGTCTCCATGATATGGTACGGACTTACAGGAAAGGCCAGGTGTTTGACCATACTGTGGAACTGGAACAGCTGAGCCGCATGCTGTATGAACGCAATGATGCATTGTTGCAGCGAGGTTCCTTTCGTGTGCGGGGAGATGTCATCGAAATCTGTCCTGCATATCTTGAGAATGCAGTCAGGATTTCACTTGATTGGGATGTGATTGATTCCATAATTTGGTTTGATCCTCTTACAGGTGAGAAGCAGGCTTCGGTCGAAGCTTTTACGCTTTATCCCGCAAAGCAGTTTGTCATGCCACAGGATGCCGTAAAGAAAGCTATCGGCAGGATTGAATCGGAGCTTACCTCACAGATTGAGTTTTTCAGAAACAGCGGAAAGATCCTCGAGGCAGAACGGATAAAGACACGGGTGGAATATGACCTTGAAATGCTGAAGGAAATAGGGTATTGCTCCGGCATGGAGAATTATTCCAGGCCGCTTACCGGCAGACAAGAGGGAGAGCGACCCGCTTGTCTGCTTGATTATTTTCCGAAGGATTTCATTACTTTCATTGATGAAAGCCATGTTACCTTACCGCAGGTAGGTGCCATGTACGAAGGGGACCGCGCTCGCAAACTTAATCTTGTCAATTATGGTTTCCGTTTGCCATCTGCCTTGGACAACCGCCCGTTGAAGTACAGTGAGTTCGATACAGTCGTAGGACAGAGGGTATATGTTTCTGCTACACCGGGACAAAATGAACTTTCGCAAGCCAAACAGATAGTAGAGCAGATAATCAGGCCGACCGGTCTGCTTGATCCGAAGATTGAGGTTAGAAGCTCTGAAGGCCAGATGGAAGATTTATATAAGGAAATCAAGCTTACCATTGCAAAAGGCCAACGTGTGCTGGTTACGACATTGACGAAGAAGATGGCAGAGGACCTTACGGACTATTTTGTCAACCTCGGTCTCAAGGTACGTTACTTGCATAGTGAGATTGAGACGATTGAGAGAGTTGAGATCCTTAGGGATCTGCGGCTTGGTACATTCGATGTGTTGATCGGCATAAACTTGCTGAGGGAAGGCCTTGACCTTCCTGAGGTGGCCTTGGTGGCTATCCTGGATGCCGACAAAATTGGTTTCCTTCGTTCCACTACATCCTTGATACAGACGATAGGACGAGCTTCCAGGAATGCTGAAGGCAGGGTATTGATGTATGCTGACAGAGTCAGCGATGCCATGGAGGATGCAATCCACGAAACCGAGCGTCGGCGGACGATCCAGATGGAATTCAATACGGCACACGGGATTACACCGAAAACAATCAAAAAGGCCATCAATGATATCCTTGAAAGAGAAGTCGAAGATGACAAACAGGATGCAAAGAGTGATATTGCCATCCGGCGTGGTGGGTATAACCTCCTGATAAAGAGTGATCGGAACAAATATATCAAGGAATTGGAAAAAGAAATGTTACGTTTGGCAAAGGACCTGGAATATGAGAAAGCAGCAGTACTCAGGGATGAAATTGAGGCTGTGAAGGCAGGTGCCCTGACAAAGTAAGTCTGTGTTGCCATTTGTTGCATTTGACGTTACTATTCAGAGAAAAGTCAGATGCCGGAGTACGTGTATGATCTTATGGCATACGGGATGGAGGAGCAACTGGTGAAAGATAAGATGAATGGTTTCTGCCTCAAAGGCAATTTCATTTATATGAATGATGCAGGACAACTTCAGACTGTCGTAGGCGGATATGGTGTATGCGTTGACGGCATATCACAAGGTGTATTCAAGCAACTGCCTGCTGCGTATAAGGGTTTTCCTATAGAAGACAGGGGTGAAGAACTTATACTTCCCGGACTTGTCGATCTCCATGCACATGCTCCCCAATATGGTTATAGAGGCATAGGAAAGGAATTGGAATTGCTTGATTGGCTTGAAACATATACGTTTCCAATCGAGAAGAAGTTCGGAGATCTTGACTATGCAAGGCAATCCTATCAGCTGTTTGTCGATGATCTCTTGGCGTCTGCTACTACCCGTATCGTACTTTTTGCAACCATACATGTCCCCGCAACCTTGTTTTTGATGCAGTTGCTGGAAACCTCAGGTATGGTGTCGTTTGTCGGTAAAGTCAATATGGACCGTAACAGTCCTGATTATTACCGTGAGACATCTGCACGAGCATCATTGGAAGCAACCAGGAATTTCCTTGACGAAGTTGCATCATCCGGTTTTTCTTCAACGTATCCTATACTGACTCCAAGGTTCATACCTAGTTGCAGTGATGAGCTTATGCATGGATTGGGTAAGATTCAGGAAGACTATGATGTACCGGTACAATCCCATCTTTCCGAGAATCGGAAAGAAATCGCATGGGTCAGGCAACTGTGTCCGGATGCACGGTTCTATGGTGATTGTTACTATCGGGATGGCTTGTTCGGTGGGGGTGCCCCGACAATCATGGCTCATTGTGTCTCTTCTTCGGAAGACGAAATTGAACTGATGGCAAAGCAGGGAGTATTTGTTGCCCATTGTCCTTCGTCAAATGAATGTATTGCCAGTGGCATTGCTCCTATCCGCAGATATCTGGACCGTGGAATGAATGTTGGTTTCGGCAGTGATGTTGCAGGTGGATATACGCTTTCGATTTTCAATGAGATGGCAGAAGCATTGAAGCTGTCGAAGATGTACTGGAGATACCTTGATGAAAAATGTTCACCACTTTCTGTCAGAGAGGTATTTGATATGGCAACGAGAAGGGGAGGCAGGTTCTTCGGTAAGGTAGGAAGCTTTGATCCTGGCTACCAGTTTGATGCCGTTTCCATTGATGACTCGGCAATCAGAAGTTTGGTGTCCCATACGCTTGAAAATCGTCTTGAACGGCTTATATACCTACATGAAACTTGTAAGCTGACGCAGAAATATATCAAGGGAAAATTGGTCTTCAGCTCAAACCGGCACAACGGTCGCTAATAGGCAAATAAGATTAGATCGGATCTGCCTCCGTTTGTCATTGGGTGCTGATGACTGGTACCAGATCCGTTGTCAGATAGCGGAATCTGTTGATGGGTTATGATGTATGCATACAGGCTGTCGGTCGTCAGCAGATTGCAGCTGTCACAGGCGGGAGGCAGTCCATCGGACAGCTTTCCTTGTATGCCGTCTGCCTGTACCGCACTAGGAACGATCGTGTTTTCCAACTGTCCTTTCGTACCGTCACACCATCCAAGACCTTCCAAAAGGGCCTTTGTAAAATATCCATGGATATGGTCATGAAGCAATGGACTGGGCTCATGGCTTGTATTGTCCGATGTTGTTGCACAGAGCACGTAGATGTCGTCTTTATATGTCGGATCTGTACCATATAGCTTTTCCAATGCAGCTTTCCACACATTTCCTGCAGTCAGCTTCGAAATGGTCGTGCTGTTTTGCCTGATGAAATTTCCACAGAAGCAGGAATCTGAAATAATGAGTTTTTTCCCAGGGATCTTTGATAGTTCTGCAAATAGTTCTTCAGGACTGAGCAACTGGCTCTCATTTATATTTCCATTGCAGATTGTCCTGCCTGTCTTTTCATCAGTACAACCGAGAAGCCAGCTTCCTTTTTCCCTGTCACCATGTCCACTGTAGCTGATGATTGTCAGGTCATTTTCACTTGCAATTGTAATCTGCTGTCTCAAGTAGGACAGCAGGTGGTCTTTTGAGGGATATGAGGGACATGTGAGAGTTTCCGTTCCATACAGGGGACCAGCCTGCTGGAATTTTGTACCATGGAAGTTCCTCGCACATCTGGCAGTGTTTTCTTCGAAGGCTTTTGTAAGTTCATTGCTGTCATTGATCGTGCCTTTGAGTGTCGTAACATTTGTGTTTGCATAATCCAATGCTATGGAAAGCAGATATATATCTCCATGCTGTCTGGGGCTGTTGAATTCCATCGAGCAGCTGGTGGTGAGCAAACATGACAAGAGAACAAGTAGGATGCAACCTTTCTTTTTCATATCCAAGCCTCCTTCCTACTTGCATCAATTTCTTCTGTTTTGCTTGTATCGGGAGGAAAAGGAAAAAGTAAGTATGTGGAATGTCAGGTTGTCATGCCGCTGATACTGAGACCGATGCCGAATGCAGGACAGAGCAATTCCTTTCGGTAGATGAGGTTCAATGGTGTTACGATTGCAAGCTGGATATGATTGCTTTCACAAACTATGTAACGGGCAAGGACAGATGCCTGTAGATAAGCTTCAAGGTTGTCTGTTTTTCCCAAAGCTGCCATTCCTTGCATGAATATACTCAGTACAGACAGTTTCTTTGTGATTTCATAACCGATGTTGATACCGCCGGCATAACCATTGAAAGGTCTTTGCCTGTTATTGCCTACGAATGAAGATGAATCTATGTTGAGAAAGCCGATGGATAATCCTATGTAGAACTTATTGTATTTGAGAAAAGGACTGATGACCAGGTTGTTTCCGCCTGCATTGTAGGTTACCGCATCATTGCTTTCGCTGATATCATAAGAAGTTTCTATCAAGCCGGAGAAACTGGCCTCTATGCCTAGTTTGCTATCTACATTCTTTGCATGGAGGGAGGAGATGAACATGCTTAAGCATAATATCAGGAGTATTGTCTTTGTCTGTTTGTTTATATTTTTTCTTTTCATACTTACTTCTATCAACTTGAATAGTGTTTTCTGTTTCTACTCCAGTGAATGACCATCCTTGAATTCAGTGATTGCCCGTTTTCTGATGGAAAGACTGACAGCTTGATCAGCAGGCCGATACGGTGTCATCGCGGTGATAAGATAACCTCTCCATCTGCAGGAAAGCAGATAGGCATTGCCCCTGTATTCCGTTTTTGTTACAGTGGCATCCCGAAGCAGGACATAGGGGAAAAGTTCAGGATTTCCTAATCTCAGGCTATCTATTACCTTGATATCTTCAGGACGGATGAAGGCAAGATGGTCAGTCGTATCTATTTTTTCGGAGGAGGTAGCATCATTGCCAAGTGCAAGTCTTTCATCATTTCCTTGTAGCAGTGTCCATGGAAGGAGGTTGCCTTCACCGATGAAAGAAGCTGCAAACAAAGTCTTTGGATGATGGTAGATTTCTTCTCCCGTACCGACTTGTTCGATTTTTCCATCGTTCATCACGATGATATGGTCGCTGATGGTCAGGGCTTCCATTTGGTCATGGGTAACGTAGATCATCGTGACCTTTGGTACGGTCATGGATGTCTCTGATGGTCTTTCTGAGAATCATACGGAGCTTTGCATCAAGTGCTGAGAGCGGTTCATCAAGAAGCAGGAGCTTCGGATCTGATGCAAGTGCCCTTGCCAATGCTACCCGTTGTTTCTCACCTCCGGAAAGACTGTCAATTTTTCTTTTTCCGAAGCCTTCAAGATTGACTGTTTCCAATAATTCATATACTCGCTTTAATCTTTCTGTTTTCTTGATTTTCCTTAGTTTGAGCGGATAGGCAATGTTGTTTTCAACATTCAGGTGAGGATAAAGTGCATAGTCTTGGAATACCAGGGCCATACCTCGCTGATAGACAGGCTGGTTGGATATATCGATGCCATTCCATGTCAGTGTACCTTCATCAGGCCTTTGGAGTCCCGTGATCAGCTGGAGTGTCGTGCTTTTCCCGCAACCGCTTGGTCCGATGATGGAAACAAGTTCACCTTCCGGTATGTCAAAGGAAACCTCAAGTTCAAATTGTTCATATTCTTTACGTAGGGTACATGACAATCCGTTGTGTATCATATGCTTAGCCTCTTTGTATGTTCGCTTGTTACGAAGACGACGGCACAGACGGCAATAAGTATTGTTCCCAAGGCACATGCGCCGTTATAATTGTATGATCCTATCAGACGATACATGACGATCGGCAGTGTGACCAGATGGGAAGATGCAAGGGTCAGTGTCGCATTGATTTCCCCCATGCTCAAAGCAAAGGCAAAGATTGCTCCGCTGATCAAGGCATTCCGAAGCAATGGGATTTCAACGGTAAGAAAAGCTTGGAATGGAGTTGCTCCCAAGGTCTGTGCACTGCTGTTCAATGCTTGCGGCAGTTTCCTTAATTCAGGGGTTACTGTCCTCAGTACGAATGGCAAGGAGATGATCAGATGGGCCAATACCACCATGATAAAGCCATTGCCATGTATCCGGGCTGCTATAAGATAGTAACCCAGTCCGATGATGACACTTGAAATTGCCATTGGCAACATGCCTAAAAGTTCAATCAATGATGCAGACAATGAGTGTTGTCGTTTTGCTCCCGTAGCTATCATAAGAGACAGCGGCATTGAGAGAAGTGCAACGACTGTTGCTATGATCAAAGAATTCCTTATGGCAGGAAGGGCTTCTCCCATGCCCCCTGTAGCTGTCTTGTAGCCAAAGAGTTCCTTGTACCAGCGGAGCGTCAGCTGCATACCATTGACTTGCGAAGCTTTCGTCAGGAAAGATTTGACTATGATGGAAAGCATCGGTGCAAGGACAAATACAGCTACAAGAAAGGCATAGATGACTGCCGACATTTTACCAAAGGATGAAGCAGGACGTTTTTCCTTTTCAATTTCTTGGGTACTGTATTCACTGGTATGCATGCTTCTTGTTGCTGCATTATAAAGAATCAGGATCAACAGGCATAAGAGTATGGACACGATGGCATATGCACTTGCACCTCCTAAATCAAGGGTAATGCGTGCCCTACGGTAGATTTCCACTTCCATGGTCGTATACTGCGGTCCTCCACCAAGCACCAGGATGATGGCAAAACTGGTAAAGCAGAAGAGAAACACAAGTAGAGAAGAGGAAAGGATAGCCGGTATAAGCCTTGGCAGGGTAATGTACCTGAAGGTCTGCATCCGGGTTGCTCCGGAAACTGCCGAGGAAAGCTCAAGGCGTCCGTCCAGATTATCTTGATATGTAGTCACTAGATTAAGGATAATGGGAAAATTGTAAAATGCATGTGCCAGAATGATGGCTTTGAATGAATAGAGTATTTTCAGGGGAGGATCATCCAGATGGAACAGTTTCATCAGCAAAAGGTTGAGGAAACCGCTGTTACCATAGAAGATTACAAAACCAAGTACGACCAATATGGAAGGCAAGACGAATGGTATGGTGCTGATTCCCAGGATGAAACGCTTTTGCCTGATATTATACGTTGAAAGCAGATAGGCTCCCGGTAGGCCGATGGCAAGTGAGAGCAGGGTTGAAAGCAGTGCCTGATAGGTCGTGAACCAAAGTATTTTCCACGTGTATGGATCATCGAAGGTGTGCTTCAATAAGCTTAGGGTAAAACTTCCGTTGACGTAGAACGCTTGTAGGAGGGTGGACATAAGCGGTAGCAAGAACAACAGTAGCAACAGGACAATTGCAGGAACAGGGAGCAACGTAAGATAGAGTGGGTTGTCAGTTATATTTTTTTTTCTCATGTCCTTGACTCCGAAATGCAATATGATAAAACGGCTGTTTCAATGATACTCTTTTTTGCCATGGATTTACAATTGAATCATGAAAGGAAAAAATGACCCTCTTCCTTGTTTGTAAAGAAAAGAGGGTCTCTTGTCATGTATTGCTATTCGACCATTGCCTTTGTCCAATTGTCCAGCCACTTATCCAGGTTGTCCTGGACCCGCTGGGGATCGATGGATAATTTCTTGGGTTTCGGAGCCCACTTATAGGCATCCGGAAGCTTGATGGATGTATTGGCCGGATACATTGAATTTGCAATTGCTATGTCAAGCTGTGCATCGGTAAGCACGTAGTCAATGAAAGCTTCACTGCTTGCCACATCCTTGCAACTCTTTGTCAAGCCGATACCTTCGATGGTAGTTGCATGACCTTCGGGGAAGATGACATCCTGATAACGTGTCGTATTTTCATTCATGACATGGTAGACCGGACTGGTGGTATAGGAGAGTACCAAAGGAGCTTCTCCTTCAGTGAATGCTCCGTAGGCGCTTGACCAGCCACCGGCGATAGTGAGGGCATTTTTTTTCATTGCTTTCCACCAGTCAAGATAGCCGTTCTCGGAGAATTCCTCGATTGTCCAGATCA